>DATGKC010000239.1:0-8406 GCA_035294845.1 Planctomycetaceae bacterium
ATTGATAACGACGTCGGGACCCACGAAGGCGCGGTCGGCGCTTTCGATCGATGCATTCGATCCCTGGTAATCGCCGCCGATCCGCACCGATCCGCCTCCCGCGGCGCCCGACACATCAACGACCGCGCGGCCGGTCAATCCGACATATTTCCCCAAAAGATCGACCGACCCTCCAGAATGCCCGCTTTCAGCGGAAGAGGCATCAATGATTCCCGTCACCACGACAGTGCCGCTTTGCCCTGCGTCGAGGCGGACCGTGCCGCCGTCTGCCGACGTGATGATTCCCTGGTGGTTGATCGTGGGCGCCGCAAGATCGATGAGATTGCGAGTGGTGACAAGAGCTCCCGCGGGTGCGACCACGATTTGTGCCGAGGCGCTCAATTCGATCGTGCCTCCGCTCGTGGTCAGCGCCGCGTCGACTTCGATATCGCCGGCGGTGAAATTCAGACTGCCTGTTCCTACGCTGGTGGCAACCGAAACGTCGATCGTCGCCGCCGCGCCGGCTGAAATGATGAGATTGGCGCTGAAACCAGCATCGAGTCCGCCCAGGTTGATGGATGTCGCGGCTTGAGGATCGGTGAAGACCGACAATGAACTGCCCGGGCCTTGAAAATCGACCGTCGTTCCACCTGCCGCTTGCAATTGCGACAGGCCGGCGGTGGCGGCGTCGGCCGACAACAGCACCTGGGGAATAGCGCTTCCAATCGCGAACGAGCGAGTGGCGGCGCTCAGCTCGTCGGTGAGGGTAAAAGCGGCGCCGCTGAATTGAATGTTGGAATTCTGGGAGCCGACCGCAATGCTCACCTGCCCGTCGGTGAGGCTCGACAGCGTGTAGGCGATATTGTTCGCCGAGCCGTTCACCAGTTGCAGCGAGTCGCCGGGCAGCCCCGGTTGAGCGTTTCCCACAGCAATGAAAGCAATGCCTCCGCTGGGGATGGGGTCGCCATTTGAAAAATCGACGACGAGCGCCCCATTGTCGGCCCCCGCGCGAAACGTGACCGAAGCGATCTTGTCGATCTCTTCTTCGAACAAGATCGTGCCGTTGTCGGTGATCTCCAGGTCGACCTTGCCGTCTTTCGATTCGAGCGAAACGTCAAACGTTTGGCTCGCGCTGCCGGCTTGCGTGGCATCGACGACGACCGCGCCTTGAGCCTGCGAGACCGTCACTCCCATCGACAGCGGAGCGCCGCTCAGCACTCGGCGGTCTTCCAGGCGCCGCAGCGACAGTCTGACGAAGTCGCGAGGCCGGCGATCGGCCCAAGATGTTCGGCCCGCCCGGCGCAAGAATCGGCCGATAATCTGATGCCAACCCGGCAGACGCATCGCGCAACCGCTCCGAAGGAAGAACACCGTTGCCGACCAATCCCGACAAACATGCTGGCGCTCGCGTTTCACAACCCGCGCTGCATGCCTGGCCCGGAGCACTCGACGACACACGCCGAATTTCTGCTGTTGGCGACGGCTGCGGCTGCACCCGAGCCGTGCAGCATAACCTGCCCCCGGCCCGCATTTTGCCCGGGTTGCAGAAAATCCTCGCGTTGATATTGCGCAACGCGCCATCGTTGATTATCCTCACCGCAACTGGGGGGTGTCAATCGCCGATTTGAAACTTCGGAGCAGATTCAGCGAAGCTTGCGGCCCTTGCAAAACCACCGCGAGGCGCGTGCAGCGCGCGAAATAGCACGAATGAACGAGGGCGACCGCCCCGCTCAAGCGCCGCTCAAATGGGTTGCTCTCAGACCGGTTGCTGAAAAAGTCTGGCTCAGGGCGATTCGCCCGTCGCGGCGAGAGAAGCTTCGCCCATCCCGCGCGACGGGTTCGAATGCATGTGGGCGCGCGGGGGTTCGTCTTCATCTTCGCGCGAGCCGGCCGTCGAGTAATCGAGCGCCTCATAGACACTGCAATGCCCGGTCAAGCCCCGATAGATCAACCCGCCGCCAACGAGGGCCGTGATGAGGCCGCTCAGCGAGCCCCTCGATAATCCGAAGACCAGCGCGGCGCCTCCGGCAGCAGCCGAAATGGTGCGCTCGGTCTGGCTCACATTGACGGAGCAATGCGACTGGACGTGGGTCACGTTTCCAAGATCAGAACGGCAGCCAAATGAGCTTTGCATGGTGGCGACTCCCTCCTTCTGCGAGACGAAAAGACCAGCCGATTGAAGGCCCGCAAGTGCGGGCGCATCGACCGCCTTCCGCTTGCGAGCTTGGCGGAAAGAGACAGTCAGCAAACCTCATGCCGCGGCAGGTTTACGCCGAGGCTTTGAGCGGAAGATCGCATGCGCCTTTGGCCCACGCGCCCTTTGCTGATCGGCCCTCAGATACCCGCGCCGGAGTCGAAGTCTCTCTTTTCGGCCAGCCTGGGGCTCAGCCGAGACTGCGCTTGAGTTGCTTCGTTCGCAATTCGAGCTTATAGAGATCGTCCTTCCAATAATCGAGCCTGGACCATTGGCGGAAACGGCTGTCAAGCGACCAGAATGCGCGTTCCCAGCCTGCCGGTTGGCGGACGTCCGTCGTGCGGGTCTCGTAGCCGTATTCAAGCAACAGATCGCCGCAAACGCGATCGAAAGCAAATTGCTGCTTTTCGCTGAAGGCGGCCTTCCATTTGTCGAAGTTGGTGGTCTTCAGCTCCTTCGTGGCGTGCTGTTCGATGAAGTCAAGCAATCGGCCGCCGGCATCGTCAACGTGAATGAAATTCATGATGCGAGCGAAAGTCTGGCGCGGCTCGGTGAGCAGGTCTTCGTAGCGAATATCGAGCACTTGACCTTCGCCCAGCGATTGAGCGAATTCGCGGACCCGTTCGAGGGCAAACCGCCATTCCAACGCGGCCGTGACGATGTTTTTGGCGCCCCAAAAGCGCTCAAAGACCGAGAGGGCCACGTCTCGGCCGTCGCGGATGATGTGGATGTAGCGAGCATTGGGCAGAACGGCTTTGAGCACCGGAAGGTGATAAATGTATTCCGGCGTCTTATCGCCCCAGCGAACCATGCGATTGTGCTTTGCCAGTTGAGAAAATATCGAGTCCAAGACGCCTCGATAGCTGCGCTCGCCGACATCGGCAAACACGGCGCCAAGATTCGTCTGGAACCCGAATTTGCGACACCGCAAGAACCAGCGCTCTTCGAGAATTTCGGAAATCAACCGCCGCAGATTCTCATCGACGTTCAGGTCGCCGTAGCGGGACAGCCTGTAATAGTAGCGCGGAATGAATTGGCTCTCGGTTCCGAAGCTGACTTTGAGATACTGGCGCAAGAGCCTGCTGGTGATGCTGGTGCCCGAGCTTCCATGTCCCACGATGATTACCGGCGCGAGATTGAGATGATTGACGGGGGGCGGCACATCGTGCGACGAGTGACTCATCTGCAAGGCTCCTCATAAGGGAAGGATCATTCTGATCGTTCCGGCGGAGGCGGAATGTCGCGCGACAGACGCGCCTCCAGCCAGAAGTCGCTCCCAAGTCTAATTCGCCGGTCTGATATGGATGTGAAGTCAATGTGAAAAACTGAATAAATCGATAGCGGTTTCTGGTCGCTCGGATAAGAACTCTGTGCTATCGGACAAAAAAAGAGGACCGGCAGCCGAGACTGCCGAGGCTTTGGCGATTTCGGCCGGCCGCATCACGAGTGTTGCATCAGAAAACTGCCAAAGTTACGATCGGCACTGTGCACGTTATGATGGCGGTGGATTTATCGTCGGAAATCGAAATAGATATTTTCATGAGGCTTCGCAGAATGCGCTGGTTTTTGGCCTGGTGTCTTCTCGCGCTGTGCTGCAGTGCGTGCTCGAATGGCGACGCTTCGCCGCCGGCGGCCGAGCCGGGCCGAGCGCCGCCGGAAGATGCCCTCGATGCGGGCCTCTCGGGAAAATACACGGTCAAACGCGGGCACCCGCGGCTTTTTGTCGATTCGGATATTGCGGCGAAAGCCAAGACGCGCGACGGAGCGGAGATTCTAAAAGCCGTCACGGCTTGCGCACAGGGTCCGGCCGATAAGACCGGTGATCGCCTGATTTGCGCGGCTTTCCTCTATCAATTCGGTTCGCAGATCGGCGTGGACGAATCGACCCGCGCCAAACTGGGGAAACAGGCGGTTTCCGACCTTCTGGAGCTGCCGGCATTCGGCCCCAATTACGGGACTTTGCTGTACATCTTGGCTCCCGGCGCGTGCGGGTATGACTGGCTCTACGACCTTCTCACGGCCGAACAAAAGCAGGAACTGTTGGCGAAGTTCAAGAGCGTTATGGACAACCGCGACATCGCAAAAAAACCGGGATGCCTGCAATGGTTCTCATCGAATAACGTTGCCGGCTTCGGGATGACGCTGGCCGTCGCGACCGAGGGAGACTATCCCGGCAAACAGTACGTGGCCGACTACTATCACAACAACTGGTGGAAGCCGGGCGGAATCGGGAAAGACGGCTTTAACTGGTGGTGCGTACGAAATAACCTCGCCGGCGGCGGGAACCGCGAAGGCTTCGGGTATTTCTGGGGTACCTTTCCGAACTGGTTCAGCAAGGCGGCCTTTGAATCGGCGACAGGCAACCGCGACCTCCAATCGCTCGATTACTTCAGCAAATATCCTTACTGGATTTTGTTTCAAACGGCGCCGGACTACAAGAAAGGGACGCCCATCTGGTCGCTGCCGACGATCACCTATTCGAATGAATTGGATTACGACCGCGCGTTCATGGAATTCCTGATGTGCTCGACATCGTGGAGCGACGATGACGGAAAACAGCTCGCCCGCTGGTTGCTCGATCAATCGCTGGGCTACACGACGGGTGCCGGCAGCGTGGGACGGCTGCTCTTGTTTGGGCTGGTGATCGGCGACCCGGGAGTTGTCGGCAAGTCTCCGAAACAGCTCGATTTGCCGCTCGAGCGAGTTCTTATGCCCTATGGCGAGGTCTTCCAGCGGACGAACTGGACGCCCGACGCGACGTGTTTTTACTTCGGTTGCGGGACGCATCAGTCACGGGTCTATCCGATGAACGACCTGACGATCTGGTCGAAAGGGCAACCGCTCCTTCCGCACCGCGAGCAACTCTATCAGCATTCGTACGCGCCTTTCTGGCTGCGCAATTCGGTTTGCTTTGTCGATAAAAAGACCAACAAGCTGGCCTTTGAATATACCCAGGCCGATCCGCAAACGACGGCGCTGGGAAATCTGACGAAAAATTCCGACGGCTCTTATACGGGTGACGCCACGAAGCTGTGGGCCAGGCCGCAAGTGAAATTGGCGCGGCGCACCGTGAGTCCCGATCTCGCGGGTGGAGTCGTGACGGTGCTCGACGAGCTGCAATGCGACAGCTCGATCGTCCCGCACGTCACTTGGAATACGCCCCACGAGCCGAATGTCGCGGCCGACGGCTCGATTGCGTTCAAGTGCGGCAAGGCCGCGTGCGTGATGACATTTGATCAGGCCCCGGCGAAAGTCCTTACGATCGGCGGACCGGGTCATGAAATTGACGGACTCGACGGCAAGCCGTACACGCCGCACGTCTCGATGGAATTGAGCGCAAATTGGGTGGCCGAGGCCGAAGAGTTGAAGATCAGGCACGGCGGCCGCTGGCGAGTGCATGTGGTGCCGGCGGGCGGCAAGGATGGAGCATTTCGATTGCAGACGACGATCAAGATCAAGTGAACGAAAGAGAATCGGCCGGCATCCGCGAGATGATATCTGCCTGGCCGCCGGGGAGCTCGTAAAACACCCCATGACGAAGTGCGCGCGAAGTGAAAGGACTTTGCCTATTAAGACGGCGGCTGGCGCGCTGCTGGCGCTGGCTGCAGCGCAGTTTGCCCCGGCCGCCGATCAGCCCGCGGCGGTTCCCCCAGAGGTGCACGTGGCGGTGGCCGGCGCCGATTCAAACACCGGCGCGGCCGATAGCCCGCTCAAGACCCTGGCGGCGGCGCTGAAGCGCCTGAAATCGGCCGGGGAGGTCGTCTTGCACCGTGGACGGCACCTCGCCTCGGAACCGATCGAGATCGCGATCAACGGCGTCGCGATTCGCGCGCATGCGGGAGAGCCGGTGACGCTCGAGCACGGCGAATTTCGCGGGGCGGTCTTTTCGATCGTCGCCGACAAGGTCACGATCGAAGGCCTGACTCTCGACGGCCGGTTCGTCGCCGGAGCCCGCGCCGTGAGAGGACGTCGGGGGGCCGATCAGTTGACCGTTCGTCGCTGCGAAGTGAAAAACTTCACCGATCACGCCATCGATTTGGACGGGGCCGACTGCCGCGTCGAAGACTGCCACATTCATCACATTTTGTTCTGGGACTTTGACAAACAGAATCGAGAGGACGCCCACGGCATCGTGACGAAGTATTCGCACCGGCTGCTGATTAAGGGCTGCCGGATCCATCACGTGAGCGGCGATTGTTTTCAGGGCGATCGCGGCGCATGGCAGGATGTGACGCTGGAAGACTGCGAATTCGCCAACGGCGCGATGGAACGCGACATGGGCGGGTTCCGTAAGGGCGACTCGCCCGGCGAAGATGGAATCGACACCAAGCTGCCGGTCTCGCGCGAGAGGGCGCGGCTCATTGTCCGCCGTTCGAAGTTCGTCGATTTCCGATCGAGCTTTATCGAGACGCCCGCAGCAATGAATCTCAAAGAAAACGTCGACGTCGTGGTCGACGGGTGCGACGTCGGCGATGCGGTCGTCGCATTTCGCCTGCGGGGCACCGGCAAAGGGGGAGTGATGTGGCCTACGGTCGTCAATTGCACGATTCGCAATTGCGACGTGGCCGTGCGCTACGAAGACGACTTGCAAAAATTTCGCTTCGTGCACAACACGATTTCAGGCTGCCGCAGGCTCTTTGAGCGGGCGCCGGTGAAATCGAAATGGGGCCGCGATTGGGCCGTGCTCAATAACCTGCTGATCGACGCGGCGCGCTTCCCGGAAGAGCTTGGCCCGGCGGGCAACGGATCGCTGGCCGGAAAATTTCTCGAGAGCGGCACACTGCGGCCGCAGGCGGCCAAATCGTCCAGTCTGATCGGCAAGCCCACTTTGGGATTGGTGCCGCCGTGGTACGGGGCTTCGGTCGATGTCGACCAGGGGGGTCGGCTGCGCTCGACAACCGCGCCCACAATGGGAGCCTATGAAGCAACAGGCGACCGATAAGACGCCGGCTAACGATTGGCGCGCCGTTTGTCTGTTCCCAATTGTTTGAGGAGTTGTTCATATCCGGAGCGCTCCAGGGAATGCAGCGACTTGGGGTCGAATCCTGCGTCTTCGGCTTTGCGAAACGACTCTGCGGCCCGGGGCTTGTCGCCGATTTTCAATTGGGCCAACGCGAGATGATACCAGATCGACGCGTTGGCAACTTCCTTGAGCGCGTCTTCGAGATCTTGAATGGCCTCACGCGGTCGATCGAGATTCAGCCGAATGACGGCGCGAGTATCGAGCAAGTCGGCCAGTGGTCCGATCAACTGGATCGCCCGGTTGATATAGCTCAACGACGTGTCGCGGTCGACTGGCTGATACGAGATGAGCCAGGCCAGGTTGTTGAGCGCCACGATGTTGCGGTCATTGTTGTCGAGCAGCTTGCGATAGATGGCCGCGGCATCGGCGTATCGTTCCTGAAAATCTCTTAAATCGGCAAGCGAAATCGAAAGCTGGGCGGCGACGGCAGGCTCGGCCTTTTCGAGCGCTTTCAATAGCCTCTGCTCCACACGGCCGACCTGGTCGGGAGTGGCCGTGCCGGCGCGAATCACACCCACGCTGACACGACCGACCGTTTCGGGGCGGCAGGCGCTGGCGGCGGCCTCGCAAATATCGAGCGCCTCATCGATTCGATTGCGGCGCGCAAGAAATGCCGCCAGCAGCAGAACTGCATCGGGCTGCTGCGACGTCGAAACGAGCAGCCGGAATTGCTCTTCGGCGGCCTGATATTCGGCGATCGATTCGAAGAAACCGGCCGTCACACGAATGAGTTCGCCGCGCAGCGCTTCCACGGAATTGGCGGCAATCAAGTAGCGTTTTAAGACAGCTAAGGCATCTTCTTCTTCGCCGGCCTTAAGTTGTTTGTTGACGTGTTCCAGCAGCCGCGCCATTTCGGGATCGTTTTTCGGCTGAACGGCTGCGGTCAGCGCAGCGATTGCTTCGGCCGGCTTTTGTTGGTTGACCAGTTCTTGAAAGATGGCTTCGGGCGTCAGGGAGGGCAGACGGCTGACGTACGATTTCAAGAGCTTGACAGCTTCATCAGGTTGATTCTTGACGGCATAAAGGCGCGCCCGGGTGACGGCCGTCCGAAACGATTCGGGCTCGATTTGCTGCAAGCGGCTGACGGTTTCACTGACATCGGCGAGCGTCTCGGCGTCGGGCGATTTCTGATTCAGCGCGCCTAAGGCGAAATCGACCAGAAACACGGGATTCGTGGGATCGGCATCCTTTAACTTTCGGTAGCCGGAGA
>DATGKC010000240.1:0-4670 GCA_035294845.1 Planctomycetaceae bacterium
CTTGAAAAAGCAATTCGGCTCGTGGCTGGCTGTGTTCGCGGCGCTGGCCGTATTTGGGCTGGGCCTGTTGTGGATATTTTACTCGCAATTTGTGATCAACGTGCCCGCGTATCATGTGGGCATCCTGGTGAAAAAGACGGGCAAAGACCTGGCCAACACCGACATCGTCGCCCCCGATGCCGGCTTCAAGGGAGTCCAAAAAGACGTGCTCGACGTGGGCCGCTATTTCTTCAAGTACGACCCGTACAACTGGGCCTGGGAAATCAAAGAGCAAAAACTGATACCCGACGGAAAGATCGGCGTCAAAATCAGGCTGTATGGCGAAGACCTGCCCTACGGCGAGTTCCTGGCCTACGACGATCGTCAAAAGGGAATCGTCCCCGGCGTGCTGCTTCCCTCCCGATACCCGATCAATCCGTACTTGTATCAAGTTGAAGAACATGAACCGCAAATCGTTCCGGCAGGTTACAAGGGAGTCGTGGTCAACCGCGCCGGAAAAATCCCGTCGCGCCCGGAAGACTATTGGGAAGACGCCGACATGACCCATCAGAAACTGCTGGTTCGGAAGGGCTATCGCGGCGTCGAGCACGAGACGCTCGACCCGGGAACGTACAACTTCAATCCCTACGAACGAATCGTGAAGCTGGTTGACTGCCGAAACCAGAGGTTCAACCTGGCCGAGAGCAGAGACCTGGGCTTTCCCTCGAAGGACGGCTTCTGGGTGAGCCTCGACAGCATCGTCGAATTCCGGGTGAAACCCGACATGGCGGCAAAAGTGTTCGTGCTCTACAACGAAGAAACCAACGGCGACCGCATTGACGAAGAGGTGGTTCGCAAGGTGATTTTGCCGGCGGCGCGCAGTTTCTGCCGGCTGCAAGGCTCGAACAATTCGGGCCGCGATTTTATCGAAGGCACGACCCGCACGCATTTCCAGGAAGAATACCAGAAGGCGATGCGCGACAAGTGCGATAAGCTGGGAATCGAGATCATCCAAGCGCTGATCACGAAGATCAATCCGCCCGAGCAAATCGCCAAGCCCGTCCGCCAGCGCGAGATCGCCAAGCAACAGGAAGAGCAATACCGCCAGCAGATCCTGCAGCAGAAGTCGGAAGAAAAACTGGCGATCGAAAAAGAGCTGGTCAAACAGAAGCAGGCGCTCGTCGACGCCAGCCAGAGCGTGATTCGTGTGACGACCTCGGCCATGCGCGAACAGGAAGTCGCCCTGACCAAGGCCCGCGAAAAGCTGGCGGTCGCCCAGTTCCGGCTGGCCGCCACCAAAGATGAAGCCGCCGCCATTTCGTCCAAGGGCAAGGGCGCCGCCGAAGTCATCGAATTCAAGAATCAGGCCGAGGCGGCCGGGTGGAAGCGGTCGGTCGAAGCCTTCAGCGGCGACGGAAGCCAGTATGCCCAGTACGTGCTGTACCAAAAGATCGCCTCGGCCTACCGCAATATCATGGTCAACACGGCCGATAGCCCGATCATGAAGATTTTCGACTCGTTCAACGGCCAGGGCCGCAAGGCCAAATCCGCGAGCGCCCCGGCACGCAGCGCCGGTTCCCCGTCGTCGTCCGGCGCCAATTCAGAATGAACCAGGAGCGCGTCATGAACCAGACCTCACGCCCGTCGCGAGCACGCTTGGGTCTCATTGCGAGCCTTGCCGTCATTGCCTTCTTCGCCTGGGAGATTTTCGAGTTCACGATCAACCGGGTTTATGTGCCGATCGGGTCCAGCCTCTTGTTGCAGTACAAGGGGCCGTTCCTGTTGGGCAGCCGCGTGTACCCCAAGGACGGCCAACTGGCCAGCCTCGAACGCGGAGAGATCGGCGTCATTGACCAGATGCCGGGCCCCGGAAGGCATTTTTACTGCCCGATCTGGTGGGAGCGGCAGATCGTCAAAGACGAAGTCGTCGAGCCCGGCGAGGTCGCCATCGTTACGAGCCTGGTCGGGAAAGACCTCGCCTCGCGACCGTCGGCAAACGGCGATCAGGCAAGCCGCGGAAACGACGACCAGTTTCTGGTCGATGGCGATCTTGGAAAGACCGAGTACAAGGGCGTGCTCAGAAAGGTCTATGGACCGGGACAATATCGCGTCAACCCCTACGCCTACAAGTTCACCAAGATCAAGACCGACATCGAACAGAGCGGGACGCAGACGAAACATTCGGGATGGGTCGAGATCAACACCGGCTACGTCGGCGTCGTGACCAACCAAACTGATAATCCCATTACGGGAGCCAAAAAGGGCATTCAACCCTTCGTTCTGCCCCCGGGTCTCTACCCCATGAATCCGCGCGAGCAGAAAGTCGACATCGTCGAGATCGGCTATCGGGAAAAGACCATCATCAGCCCCGTCAAGCAGGATGCGCAAGGCAATCCGGCCTTGGATGTCAGCGGCGAACCGGAAATGGCCTCGGCTTCGGGAGGCATCGTTTTTCCTTCCAAGGATGGTTTCACGATTCACATGGATTTCACCGCGATTTGGGGGATCATGCCCGACCAGGCGCCGCACGTCGTCGAATTCAGCGGCAACCTCGAGGCCGTCGAAACTCGCGTCGTTGTGCCGCTCATCGAAAGCATTTGTCGAAACGAAGGCTCAAAACTCGGCGCGGTCGACTTGCTGGTGGGAGAAACCCGCGAACAGTTCCAGGATGAGACGACGCAGCAATTCGAGAAGAAGCTGAAAGAGACGGGCGTCGTCCTGCAGTACGGACTGGTCAGGCACATTTACATCCCGCAGGAAGTGCGCGTGCCGATCCAGCAGAAATACCTGGCCGATGAATTGAAGCTCACCCGCGACCAAGAACAATTGACCGCCCGAACCGAAGCCAACCTGCGGGAGGCCGAAAAGAAGGTTGAACTCGAATCCGAGCGGATTCGCGTCGAGACCGAAAAGCTCGTCGCTGAGAACAAAGCCGAGGGAGAAAAGACCGCGGCCGAAACCGGCGCTGAAACTCTGAAGCTCGTAGCAGCAATCGCCAAACAAACCGCCGAGCTCGACCGCGAAGCCACCGTGACCCTGGGCCAGGCCGAAGCCGGGGCTCAAAAACTCATGGAAGAGGCCAAGGCGAATCGCTTCAAGCTGGCCGTCGGCGCGTTTGGCTCGGGCGACGCCTTCAACCAATGGGTATTCGCCTTTGGACTGCCGGACGACATTCAATTGCAACTCTTGTACGCGGGGGAAGGGACGTTCTGGACCGACCTTAAGAGCTTCAGCGACGTGATGTTGGGCCGGCAGGCGCAGGAGTCCCGCCCGGTGCCGCGCTCTTCCGGCTCGAATGAAAAACCGGCCGTTCGACGCGCGGACTGAATCGCGCGCCATGCCGACGCCCGTAGCGGAACTCGCCAGAGTTCCGCGGCTTGTCCTATATAAAGCGGAATCCGCCAGAGTGACGTGTCTGAATTCTGGCGAATTCAGCTACGCGCGGGATCAGTCGCCGGGAGACTCGTGGCTTGCCAGCCGGAACACCGTGTGACGGTGCGGCTTATTGGCCGCCAGGCTCAGCGCCAACAGGTTGGCTTGTTCTCCCGGCCGCAACGTCGCGATTTTCGGAGATCGCCCGGATGACGCAGAGATGCAGGCGACGACATCGGAATTGCCGACAACGCTCAGCCGGCAGCCGCGCACGACCAGGGCCGCCCGCTCGTCGATTCCCAAGCCCACGAGGCCCGGATGGGCAGCCAGCGCACCGAACAGCCGCTCTTGGCGATTGCGGGCCAGAAAGTGCTGGTCGATGACGGTTCCCGGCAGGAGACCGAATCCGCGGCCGATCTCGGGACTCGTTTTGCCTTCGCGGATCATGACCGACGACATGACGGCCGCCCCCGCAGAGATGCCGCCGACCGCCCCGCCCCGCTGCATCACGCGGTGGATCATTTGCTCGCAAACTGTGCCCAGGTACGTGTCGGCCAGCCAGGCCTGATTGCCGCCGACGAACCAGATGCCGGTCGCATCCGCCAGAGGGCTGGCGAATTCAACGTCGTTGGCCGTCTCGCGCGAGCGAGTGTGGAGCACCGTCAGCCGAGCCAGATTCTGGCTGCGCCAGAATTCCAATTCGTCTTCGATCTCATCCGAATCGGCCGTTTCACTGGCGGTCGTGACCACGACGACGCGGGCTTCTTCTCCGCCCGCGGCATCGATGAACTCGTGCAGCACGTCATCGGAAATCTCTCCCCCGCCGCAGATGACGAGCGTTCCGCGACCCAGGGAAATCAGAAAGCGGACCGAAGGCCCATCGGCATCGTCATCGACCCCATCGGGAAGAAACAAGACGAGGCCGGCCAAAACGGCAGCGCTGCACAAACGTCTGAGCAACCGAAGAGTCCTCTGCATGAGCAACGTCAATCCGTTGACGGTCAATCCATTGATGAGAAGTGAATCCAAATCAACTCTAAGTCGCAAATCGAGTGGTGGCAAGGCCTTTCTCGTGCGCCGCGCCCGGAAAACTCGCCTGGCCCGAATATGCGCGGGCGAAGCCTATCCGGTTTTCTGAATTTCGTCAATTTCTTTGCCCGCTCTCCAGACTTGCTTACCAAAATGTAACACGTCGCTGGACACATTCGGGATCAAGCGTGGTACGATGTGGGAACTGTCATATCTCGGGTGGCTGGGTGGAACAGCCATCCTGGACGAGAATGCGTCTCCATGAGGTCAGGAGGGAACGAGACATGCCG
>DATGKC010000241.1:0-3633 GCA_035294845.1 Planctomycetaceae bacterium
AGCCGGTCCCTTCTGTCCATACAAGAATCGTCTCGCCGCGGCTGTTGGCCGCCAGCGCCGGGTGCTTGCGGCCGTCGGCGCTTCCCGGAGCGGCGATTGGCTTTGACAATTGCCGGTCTTTCTTGTCGATTCGCGAAAAGAATGCCTGCCCGTCAGTTTCCCAGGCGGCCAGAACCGATTCAGGCGTTTCGACGAACGCCTCGCTGCTCATCGGGCAAACGTCCACGATCCAGTTGCCGGCAAGCTCGCGTCGAAACGTCTTGCCGCGGTCGTTCGAAGTGAGCAATAGCATGTCGCGGTTCACCTTCTCGCGGGCCGAGCGGTAGAGCATGAACAGCGTTCCCCGATCGTCAGCCATCGCCTTCATGCCGCAGCAGCCGCAGGCGCCGTCTTCACCCGAATCGGCCTCGATCTCGCTTTTGAACGTGGCGCCATCGTCGTCCGAGCGAGCCACCCACACGCGGCGGGAGGCCTCGTTTGAACCTGCGTGCCATGTCACATAGACATTCCCCTGGCGGTCGGCCGCCACAGAGCCGCCCCCGTCGAGCCCATAGGCCTCGTGGATCACATTGCGCTGCGGCTCGAACCCGGCGCCGTCATCCGCCAGGCGCGAATAAAGCATTGGATTGCCGTACTTCACCTGGCCCTTCGGCTCTGCCTTGCCAGAGCCATTCCAGGCCACGTGAACTCGATTCGCCTTACCCAACGCCAGTTGGGCTCCGCGAATCGAGCCGATGGCAATTGCGCTTCCCGGTTGGCTGTTGACGTGCAACGGTTTCGAGAAAGCTTCTATGTTCGCATCTTCGCTTCTTGCCTTTTGGACATAAAAGACGTTCGCAGATTGAGGGTCGTCGGCGAGATACACCAGGTGAACGGTTCCCTCGCTGTCCACGGCGACTTGCGGCTGAAGACCGCCCTGGGGCACGCGAACCAGTCGCACGTCGGTCGCCGCCTTCGATCGGCTCGCAGGCGCCTTGTTCGCAGGCTTTCCGGCCTTGCGCGGCGCAGCATGCCCCGAATTGCCACAGGCAATTGCGAGCACCAACCCGGCGACTGCAATCAGCACACGGCGAATTGCAAGCTCGGGGAAGGAAAGCGGCATGCGATGGTTCTCCTTGAAAAGCAGCCAATGGGTGATTGGCATTCTATCGTCTTCACGCAGGTCGATCGATTGTAGAAGCCTGGTCGCGGCCGCAAATCGGATACTCGCCCGTCCCGCTTCCAAAAGGAAGCGCCAGCATCGCGGGCAATCGCTCAACCTGCCGCTCATCGCGAAGATGCGAAAGGCCGATCGACATCCTCTTATGTCCGGCCGCGGGTTGCGAACGGTACGTTCCCAGCAGGTAGTCCCACCAGGGAAGGTTGAACCCGAAGTTCGTGTTGGTTTCGCGGCGATCGACCGAATGATGAACCCGGTGCATCTCCGGCGTGACGACCAAAAGACGCATGACGCGATCGAGCCGGGCCGGCAACGTCACATTTCCATGGCTGAACATCGACGTGGCATTAAGCAGCACTTCGAAAGTCAAAACGGCCCACACCGAGGGCCCCAGCATTACGACGACGCCGATCTTGATGAACGTGGAGATCAGAATTTCGAGCGTGTGGAACCGCAGCCCAGTCGTCACGTCGAAATCCAGGTCGGCATGATGCACCATGTGCAACCGCCACAGCGCCGGCACGGCATGAAACAGAACGTGCTGCAGGTAAATCGCGAAATCGAGAGCGGCAATGCCGATCAAAAACTTCAGCCAACCGGCCATTGTGAGCTGGTGAAGCAATCCCCAGCCGCGCTCCTCGGCGAAGGCCGCCGTCCCCAGCGCCGTAAGGGGCAGGACCAGCCGCACCAGCGTCGCGTTCAATGCAACTAAGCCAAGGTTGCTCAGCCAGCGCCGCGACTTGCGGGCCATCAGCGAACGCCGGGGCGCGAGAAGCTCCCAGACCATCATGCAAAGGAGCACGCCGGCAAAGCAGCCCAGCCGGATCGCCGTTTCGGCAAAGGCGGTCATGCTACGCACCCCGGAAGACGGGGCGGCACATATCGAGCGGCTGTGTCGCCGGATCATAGGGTTGCTTCGGCGCCGGCGGGAGCGGGGGCGCACTGGCAATGGATCCCCAGGCGATCAGCAATCCCAGAATCAACGCCGCGCCGATTACTGGCGGCTTCCGCTTTGCCCCGGCGACGACGGTTGCAAGCAGCGCGACGAAAATTATAAGGCTCTGGGCCGGCGCCGTCCCGAGCCCCAGCAGCGCTTTCGGGCATTCGAGAACGCCGGTCAGCACGAGATATTCGTGAAACGCCGCGACTGTCAATCCCGCGGCCGCCAGCGGGATCGAGATGAGGCACAGGAGCTTGAAGTGTCCACGATCGGCCAGCAATCCCACGCCCAATACGGCCGCCGCCGCCATGATGAAGGCCCGCTGGTAGAAGCAGAGGGGGCAAGCCTTAAGGCCCATTCCAAGGCTCAGAAACAAACTTCCGATTGTTCCGGCGATGGCCAACCCGAGTGCGGCGACGGCATACTTCATGATTCGATGGGAAGTCCCAGGAGTTTCCATTCGGGCAGGCCGATCGTGAGGCGCGCGGCGCGAAATTTCTTCTTCTGCAAAAGCATGATGGCGTCATCCGAAAGCACGCAATAGGGTCCGCGGCAGTAGGCCACGATCTGCCGGCGCCGGGGCAGTTCGCGCAAGCGTTTCGCCAGCTCGCTTAACGGAATCGACCGGGCGCCCGAGATGTGCCCGGCCGCGAATTCGACCGCCGGGCGCACATCGAGCACGACGACGTCGCCTGTGCGGATCAGGCGGCGGAGCTCGTCGGCGTCGACAGAACGCATCGTTTCGCGCTCTTTGAGGTAGGTCCGCACGACCTCGTCGATCTCGGCGTAGCGCGTCTCGCCGACCTCGCGGATCATCTGCCAAAGCTGCAGCACTTTGTCATCGGCCAGGCGATAGTAAATGAACAGACTCTCGCGGCGGGAGGCGACCAGCCGGGCCGAGCGGAGTTGCCGCAGGTGCTGAGAGGCGTTGGCCACGCTGGCCCCGATTTCGCGGGCGATGTCTTCGACGGTGCGCTCGGACTGCGCGAGCACGTCGAGAATGGCCAGCCGCAGCGGGGCCGAAACGGCCCGGCCCACGCGGGCGAATTGTTCGAACAATTCCGCTTTAAGCGAACGTTTATTATTAGTATTCACACATTCAATTTATTACTTGAATATGTGGCTGTCAAACGCTCCTGGAACCACGAAACACCTGGCGCGGCCGAAGGGCGCAACCAAAACGACTCCAAAGGACAAATGACCGCGGATTTCGCTGATGAAATTGCATTTTTTTGAACAAATCGTTGACTGATCTGGATCAAAACTCTGCGGGCAAAATCTGTGTGGGTTTTTGCCGTCGTGATTTTGCCGCGCGTCCGAATTATGCTCCCCGTCGCCTCGTTCGCGACATTGACTCCGGTGAGAAGGTCCATTGTCCACACATCGAATCGGCATTTGCGGCATGGCAATTTCCATGTTCTTGGTTTTCGGATTCGTTGTTCTCGCCCGCGCCTGGCCCCCGGCGAACAACAAGAGGGAGCGGCACGTTTGGGATTTCGAACATGACGCCGCCGGCAAGATTGCGGCGGGATTC
>DATGKC010000242.1:0-5898 GCA_035294845.1 Planctomycetaceae bacterium
GCTCGCGAAATCCGCTCTCGCCTTCGGCTTCGAAGATATCTTTGATCGTACAGCCAGCGGCCTGTTCGATGACCGCGTCGGCGTCAATCCAGCTCCAGCCCAGGCGCTCGGCCAGCGCCTGCGCCACGGTGGTCTTGCCGCTCCCCCTGTATCCAATGAGGGTGATCACCATCAGCTCGTCCTGGCGACGGAGATGGCCTGGCGGAGTGTGTCGCGCATCACCTCGATGGGGGCGGTTCGGCCTGTGAACAGCTCGAACTGTCTGGCTGCCTGCCCCACGAACATGTCGACCCCTGTAATCGTGCGGGCGCCACGCTCGCGGGCCTGCTTAATGAGCAGCGTCTGTTCCGGATTGTAAATTGTGTCGAACACGACCATCCCTTCGCGCAGCCAGTTCTCGGCGAATGGCGTTTCGTCGAGGTGCGGATGCATGCCCACCGAGGTGCAATTGACGAGCACGTCGGCGAGCGCGGCGCCGCGATTCTGCCACTCGACGAGCAGGCAGCCCAGCCGCCCGACCAGCTCTTCGGCACGGGCCTTGGTGCGATTTGAGATCATCAGCACGCCGCCCTGATCGACGACTCCGCGAGCGATGGCCCGCGCCACGCCGCCGGCCCCCAGGATGAGCACTTTTCTGCCGGCCAGGGCTGAGAGCGAAGGATCGGTTCCGGCAGCCGGATCGGGCCGCAGTTCGCGAATCAGGCTGGCCAGGGCGGCGTCGTGGTCCGTATTAGCAGCGCGCCAGGCGCCGTCAGCCCCGTGGAACAGCGTGTTGGCCGCGCCGATCTCGCGAACCGGCCCCTCGTATTGATCGGTGATTTCGAGCGCGCGTTCCTTGTGCGGCAGCGTTACGCTGTAGCCCCGCACGGGGATCGTTTCGAAGGCTTTGATCGTCGCCTCCAAAGCGTCCTGCGGCACGCGGAACGGCAGGTAGACCTTATTCATCCCTTCGCGCGCGAAGGCCGCGTTATGGATCAAGGGACTCATTGAGTGCGCCACCGGATCGGCCAGCACTCCGTAAACTTCGGTTGCCGAGTCGATCCTGTCGTAGTGGTACACGTCGCGCATTTCCTCGAACGTCAATTGCCCGGGGGCCATCGTCCGTTCTTGACTGAACGTGGCGTACGTGAAGGGCGCCCCGTAGCGACCGGCCAGTATTCGGCTGGGAACGCCGAATTCTCCCATGCAGAAACCGATCGTCGGCACCTGGGACGCCGCAGCCAGTTTCAGAATCCGCATGTTGTCGAGCGGCGAATTGGCCGTCGTCACGATCTTGATGATGTCGGGATCGAGCGTCTGCATCCGCTCGTGGATCTCTTCGAGGTTTTCGGGGGTCTTCTCGAAGTCGTGGAAACTGACGATTCGTTTGGTCGAGCCATAGCGCCGAATCGAGCTCGCGATATCTTCTTCGAGATCGACGTACTCGGCCCCGCTCACGATCGCCGAGCGCAGTATCATCAGCCGCTGCTCTTCGGACCAGCGCCACAGCCCCTTGTCGCGGGCGCGCCGGCAGGTGACGACGACGGGAGTCGGCCGCCCCGCGAGCATGCGCCCCAGGTCGGGCAAACGCGACAGCCAGTCCAGCCGCAGCTCGACCAGTTGAGCGCCGCGATCGGCCAGCACCTTGTGCTCGACGATCATCATCTTATGGCGCGTACGACCCAGACTGACGCAAATCATAATTCGAGAGCTGCTTTCCTTCCCGAAACAAATTGTGCTCACGACCCGCCTGATCCAGACCCGCCCTCACCCACGCCTGCGGTTTCGCCGCGTCGACACCTCGTGAGACGCCCCCATATCCGGTTGCAGTTCGCAACCCCCTATCATGGCGAATCGCGCCCCGCGAGAAAAGGGGAAACGCTGTCCCAATTCACCACGCGGAATTCATCGGGGGCGAAGCTTTCGCAGGAGCTTCTCGATCGACTCGCGCATGTGCCCGGCCGATGCCGGTCGATTTTCAGGGTCTTTCTCGAGCGACTGGTGCACAATGACCGCCAGCTCTTCGGGCAGATCCGGGCACAGCGACAATATGGGCACCGGCGACTTTTCGAGCACGACCAGAAACTTGCACGCGCCTTCTTCGAAATCAAACATGTTCTGACCGGTCAGATACCGGTACATGGTGGCCGCCAGCGAATACAAGTCGCAGGCCGGACGGGCCTGCCGGGAATTGATCAACTGCTCGGGGGCCATATACGCCAGCGAACCGCAGATATCTCCATCGCGGCTGAATTCGCTGAATCCGGCATTGGTAAAGCTCTTTGCCAGGCCGAAGTCGGCCAGCTTGACGGAAAGCTTCGACCCGCGTTGGGTCAGCAGAATGTTGGCCGGCTTGATGTCGCGGTGGACCAGTCCCTGCCCATGCGCGTACTCGAGCGCATCGAGCACCTGACAGGCAATTCCGCAGACGATCTGCACTTTGTTGAGCAATGACCGCCCCTGGACGAGCTTTTCGAAGGGGACGCTCGCGACGCACTCCATTGCGAAAAACGCCGACTGCCCCGCCGAGCCCAATTCGAGAAATCGCACGATGCGGCGATGCTTGAGCTGACTGAGTATGTTCACTTCTCGCAGAAACAGTTGCAGCGATTTCTCTCCGCTGATCTGGGCCGTAGTCAAAACTTTGACCGCGCATTCCTGCCCGGTGGACTTCTGCATGGCGCGATATACGACCCCCATCGCTCCCCGGCCCAGTTCTTCAAGCAGCTCATACCCGGGAATCTGCGGCGACGCCGGCGCTGCCGTCGCGAGCGGCTTCTGGGCGATCTGCGGAGCGGGACCGGGAACTTCCTCTGGTTGGGGCGGTTTTTCGATGATCGTGGCCGCGATCTGCTCGGCGACGCTGAACTGAATCTTGGTCCTGCCTCCGGAAACGACGTCGCCGTGCTTCAGGAAGCACTCTTTGACCTTGCGGCCGTTGACCGACGTGCCGTTGCGGCTCCCCAGATCGAGCAGGTAGCACACCGGCGGATTGACCTCCAGGCGGAAATGGTGCCGCGAAAAATGCAAATCGTTCTGTAGCCGCAATTGGGCGGCCTCGGCTCGGCCGGCGATCAGGGTTTCATGCTTGTCGAATTGAAACCGCATGCCACTGTGCGGGCCGGCCGTAACATCCAGAGTGATGCCTGGCGCATGATCTGTCATCGGCGTCAGGTCCTGCCGGGGAGTTTCGCCCGGCGCCGCTTGCGCCCCGCGCGGACGCGGCTGTACTGACGACGGGACGCCTGAATCATCGGGGAGCGCCCGCAGCACAGCCTGCGAGTCGTGAGGAAATCGCTGCACGTACTCTCGAAACAGCGCCCCATCGACTGGTCCCCCGCGCAATTCAGAGTCCAGTCGCAATAATGCGACCAGAAGCTCTTCGCGGTGCACCACGGCTTCGGCGGTCGCGAAATCCTCGATCCGCGGCGAGGCGCCCGCCCTCCACGCCGCTTCATATCGATCGCAAATCGCGTCAATGCTTCGTAAGGCAGCGACCGGCACGTTCTGTTTCTGACCCATGTCTGGCTGGTTCCGTGATTCACTCAATCAAGCGCCCCCTGAGTATCTGCCGAACCGACACCCGAAGCCGCCACGCTTTTTCTGTATTTTGACGATCGACGCCAGCCTCTAATCGGGCCAGCTTTCAATCGGGATTGAGCTCTTGCCCCCAGATGGCCCTGACCAGTTGCAGCTTGCGTTCGACCTTGCGTTCGCTGCAGTCGAGCATCCCCGCGATTTCCCCGTTGCTGTGTCCCACCAGTCGCAGAGCGGCAAAACCTCGTAGCTCGTCGTCGAGCATGTCGAGCAGCTCGTTGCAGAACAACTCGAGTCCATGCACGTCTGGAGCCGCCATCGCATAGTCGTCCGGCGGCTGGTTGACGCGCCGCCCGCCTCCCCGCTTGGCCGTTTGCTCGCGCTCGATCAGCCGGCGGGCCTTGCGAACGGTGATGGTTCCCATCAGATTCCACAGGTTTTCGCGATTCGTCGGCGGTGTAAACTTGCCTCCGCTGGCCCCTTTCCAGAAGCTGGCAAACGCGCTTTGCACGACGTCGTCCGAATCGGAGATCGGCATGGCCCGTCCCGCCAGCGTCGTTCTGGCCAGCCCGATCAGTCGCGGGAAAAACCGCTTCCAGAGCTCGGCAACAGCCTGTTCGTCGCCGTCCCGGAACCGTTCATAGAGCCCCGTTACCGAGCCGTGGGCCGGTCCAAGATCGTCGGCATCTGTTTTCAAAAAGGTTTCCCTTGCCGAAATGCCAGAAGTCCTGCCGGAAATGCTTGAGGCGATAAGCATTTGCGTCGCAGGATCAACAATTATCATCCTACTTCGGATCCGGTGTCAAGCCGATGCGTAACCGAATGCAACAAAATGACTTGCGAGCGATTATCTGTTTGACTCACGGATTTTTCCGCGATATCTTGTCGGGATCGCTTTGTGATTCCGCAGTAACGTTTGGATCCGTTGTGGGGCCGCACCGGTCGCACGGCCTGGTCACGATCTTTCCTGTGTTTCTGCACTTTTCGGAGTCGCGGCCATGACAGTTCGTCGCGTAAGTCGGGTAATCCTCCTCGGCATCGCTTGTGCGATCTTTGGGATCCTGCTGTCTGAATCTGCGCAGGCCCAACTCGTGCCGCGTCGGAATTGGGCACTCTATGGCAGTCCCGCGACCCCCATCTCGGCCGAGATTCATGCCACGGCCGATCTCGTGCGGGCTTACGGCGACGTGATGGTCGACGATGCAGTGGGTCGCAAATATCGCGCCGAGGCCATGGCGCAGGAAATCATCAATTCGCAAGCTTGGGTCAAGGCGTTTTGGGCAAACAGAGAGCTCAATGAGGCGCAACGACTGCGACGATACGTCTCGCCACTGGAACGACAGAAACGACGCAACAGCAAGGAATGGGAAAGACTGAAGAATTACCCCGAGCTCAACGGCCCATCCATCGCCAGCGGCACGGCTCTGAATTTTCTCCTCAATCGCCTGGCGGGAGGACTGCTCGCCGAACAGTTTTCACTCGGATCGAAAACGGCCGAATTGGTTAAGCTGGATGTTCTCCGCCTGGATCCCAAGACCCTGCACACACTTCGCGTGCGACGCGATTTACCCAACGGTCAAAACCTGGCGTTCGATCCCGTCGCCGGTCCCTCGGAGAAAATCGAGCAATGGCCCTTTGCCCTCAGCGGAGCGGAGTTCGACTCGTATCGCAAGAAGTATGAAAAGGCCCGCAGCGATGTGATCTCTGCTGCGCGAAAGCGTGAGGACAGTCGCGATGCGGCCCGCGTCCTGTTGAAAGCTTTCGACGAACTGGACGCGGCATTCAACAAGAAGAATACCCGAAAAGTGCTCACCGACCAAAAAACGACGCCCATGACGGCCTTCGTGCAGTACTTGGCGGCAAAACGTTTTCTACAAGCTCGGGCGGGTGAGGTCGCGCAATTGCAGAATGCCGGATCGAGGCTGCCAGAAGACGACTTGCGGTTCACGGACAACGACCTGATTTCACTGCTCAAGCACATGTCCGGAAACGGCCTGCTGTTCGCCCCGGCCGAAACCGGCGATGAGCACGCTTACCATCGGGTGTTTGACTTGATGCGAGATCTGTATGTTTTCGCCACGGCAGATGACGATTCCGGGAAGGCGAAGTAAGAGGCACGACGGGGTATTCATGAAACGACTCTGCAACCTTGACCGGCAATCAGTGTTTTCGACGCGTACGGGCCTGTTGAAAAAGGGGACTGTCCCTATCCAACGAGTGATCCTTCCGCGGCAAATCGATCTTGCCAAGAGGGACTGTCCCCTTTTTCAACAGACTGTCAGGCGCGACCTGATCACGACGACATTCGAAACCTGTCATTTATGAAATCGAGCCGGGCCATGCTGGTCATTCAGATTGTCGGCGGAACGCGCGTGCGATCGA
>DATGKC010000243.1:0-13926 GCA_035294845.1 Planctomycetaceae bacterium
GGCCATTCTTCTCAAGGAAGAAGGGCTTTATTCCCGCTGCCGAATCTACGGCACCGATATGAACGAGGCGGTGCTGTCCAAATGCCGCGAAGGCGTCTTTCCGCTCGCGTCGATGAAAGAATACACGCAAAACTACAATCAGGCGGGGGGCCAAAGGCCTTTTTCCGAATATTACACGGCGTGCTACGACAATGCCGTCCTCAAGCCGTCGTTGCGCGACAACGTCGTGTTCGCCCAGCACAACTTGGTGACCGATCGATCGTTCAACGAATTCCAAGTGATCTTCGTGCGGAACGTGATGATCTACTTCAATCGGTCGCTCCAAGATTCCGTTCATCGCCTGGTCCTCGACAGCCTCTGCCCGACCGGCTTTTTGGCCCTGGGAACCAAAGAGTCGCTGCACTTTGCGCCTTGCCGCGCCCATTATGAAGAGCTTGACGCCTGCCACAAGATTTATCGCAGGAAACGGCTGCCATGCGTGAGATTGTCGTAGTTGGAACATCGTTGGGCGGCTTCGGCGCCTTGCAGGTCGTTCTGGCCGGCTTGCCGCGCGACTTCCCGCTGCCGATCGCCGTCGCCCAACACCGGTCCAAAGACGCCGACAGCGGGCTGGCGACGCTGTTGGCCCGAATCAGCAAATTGCCGGTGGAAGAGCCCGTCGATAAGCAGCCCATCTTACCGGGCGCCGTTTACCTGGCGCCTGCCGATTACCATCTGCTCGTCAATCGCGACTGCTTTTCGCTCTCGATCGAGGCGCCTGTGGCGTTCGCGCGGCCGAGCATCGACGTGCTTTTCGAATCGGCGGCCGACGCCTTCGGCAGGCGGGCGATCGGCGTGATTTTGACTGGAACCGGCAGCGACGGCGCTGCGGGGTTATTGAAAATCAAAACATGCGGCGGGTTGGTCGTTGCCCAAGACCCGCTGACGGCGGAATGTCCCGAAATGCCTCGCGCGGCGGTCAGAGCAACCGACTGCCCGGTCGTCGCGCTCGCACAAATCCCCTCATTCATCACGCACGGCGCGGCGCATTGAGAGGAACTGCTCAATGGCGGAACAGGCGGTAAACGTCTTGATCGTCGATGACGACCAGAAAAACCTGGTCGCGTACACCGGCATTTTGCAAGAGCTCAACGTCAATCTGGTGCTGGCGCGTTCGGGGCGCGAGGCGCTCAAGCAGGTGCTCGACAAGCCGTTTGCCGCCATCATTATGGACGTGAGCATGCCCGACATGGACGGCTTCGAGACGGCTTCTCTGATCCGACAGCGTCCCGCCTCGCAGACGACGCCGATGATCTTTGCGACCGCCAGTTACAAGGAAGACGTGCAGATCGTCACCGGCTATGCGCTGGGCGCCGTCGACTACTTGATCAAACCGCTCGTGCCCGAAATTCTGCGATCGAAGATTACCGCATTCGTCGAGTTGTTTCGCCGCATCGACGACGTGAGGCAACTCAACGGCGAGCTCGCGGCTCGAGTTTCCGAGCTCACGTCGCTCAACAAAGAGCTGGAATCGTTCAGCTATTCGATCTCCCACGATTTGCGCGCGCCGCTGCGGGCCATTGAAGGCTTTTCGCATATCCTGCTGACCGACCACGCGCCGGAGCTTCCCGACGAAGTCAAAGAGTATCTCAGCGACATTCGCGCCAATGCGCTGCAGATGGGAAGGCTCATCGACGACCTCTTGAATTTCTCGAAACTGGGGCGCCAGCCCCTCAAGAAAAAGACTGTCGACCCGTCCTGGATCGTGAACGAGTGCATCCGGGAACTGGAGCCTGAACGCCGGGGACGGAACGTCGATTTCGTCGTCGACGACTTGGCTCCCTGCCGGGGCGATCCCGCTCTGCTCAAACAGGTGTGGATGAACCTGCTTTCCAACGCCCTCAAGTACACGAGCAAGCGCCCAGCGGCCGTCGTCGAAATCGGCTCGACAAACGGCGAATCGTCGGGCCAAATCGCGTATTTCGTCAGAGACAACGGCGTGGGCTTCGACATGCAGTACTCCGCGAAGCTGTTCGGGGTCTTTCAGCGAATGCACCGGGCGGAAGATTTCCCCGGCACCGGCGTGGGCCTGGCCATTGTGAAGCGGATCGTCGAACGCCACGGCGGGCGAATCTGGGCCGATGCCGAACCGGATCGCGGCGCAACATTCTCTTTCACTCTGGAGAACGACAGCAATGCCTGAATACGACATCGAGACACACAACGTTCAGATCCTGCTCGTAGAAGACAATCCGAACGACATCAAGCTGGCAATGCACGCTTTCAAGACGAACAATATCGCCAACGTCGTGCATGTCGTGCATGACGGGGCCGAGGCGCTCGAGTTTATTTTCTGCACCGGCCGCTATGCCGGCCGCAATATCGAAAACGGCCCCAAAGTCGTCTTGCTCGACCTCAAACTGCCATTGATCGACGGCATTGAGGTGCTGCGCCGCATTCGAGCCGACGCGCGAACGCAAAGGACTCCCATCGTCATCATGACGTCGTCGAAAGAGGAGAACGACATCTGCGACAGTTATGACCTGGGAGTCAACAGCTATATCGTCAAGCCGGTCGACTTCGACCAGTTCACGAACGTCGTGCGGCATTTGGGCTATTATTGGCTACTGCTCAATCAACGCCCCACCGCCGAGGCATCCGCCCGTGCCGAGCCGCTTGTGATCAGCGGTCAATAAGCGCCGCCTACGATATGAGACCTTCGCGCATCGCGAAGCGGGCCAATTCGACGCGGTCATGCAGGTTGAGCTTGTTCATCAAGCTTTGCTTGACGTGGTCGGCCGATTTGTAGCTGATCCCAATCGTGATGGCCACCTGTTTGAGCGACGAGCCTTTTGCCAATTCCAAAAGCATCGAGCGTTCGCGAGGGGTCAGCGAAGAGAGCTGCCCGTTCGCCGCCGCCAATCCATATCCGTTCGGGCCGGGAACCAGGATGTCGTGGAGCGCCTGCGAACAACAAAAAGCCCCGGTATGGATTTCATGCACGAAAGCCGCGAATCGCTGGGCCGGCTCGGTCTTCAGGAAGAAGCCGCGCACGCCGATGCCGAGACCGCGTTCAAGACATCGCGTCGAAAACGCGCCGCTCATCAAAGCGATGCGGGTGGCAGAACTAACGGCTAGCACCGCAGCGGCCGTCTCAAATCCATCGGGGGCCGGCATGACGACGTCTAAGAGCGCCACGTCCGGCTGGAGGGATCTTGCCAGATCGACCGCGGTCGAGCCGTCGCCCGCTTCCCCCTCGACTCGAATTCCCCCGAATCGTTCGAGCCCTACGCGCAGGCCCGTGCGCACGACGGGATGGTCATCGACCAGCAACACGCGGATCACCGACTTCTCGATGACGACCGTCTCGCGACGCGCCAATTCGATCGTCTCGCGGCCGCGCTCCCCTTCGCAGGCCGCGGTTGTGGTCTCGAACGCCGCGCAGGGCAATCCCGAAGCCCCGGGCTCGGACAGCGAAGGTTGACGGTACCGGTTCGGAGGCGACATGGCCCGTGCCAATGAACGAATCGTCGACTGTGAGCTTCCCGCAAAGCGCTGTTGCGCCATCATCCAAGCTCATTCAGCAATCCACAAGATTTGATAATACAAGTATCGCAATTTTCCGCGGAAAAACGAAGGGGTATTTACCCCACGTCATGCCGGCCTTATCTCGACATCGCGTCTGATGGACGATGCGCCAAATGCTGCCGGCGCGGCGCCGCGATCGGCCTTGGTTGCGAAAGTTGCGTCAGGGGCAATTCCCCGTGCGGCGGAGTTTGCCGCGCCAATCTGCCGATATCGTTCGTCGGAATGCAAAGCGTGTTTGTGTGGAAGGCCTCCGCACGACTGGCGTTGCGGAGGCTCTTTTGCTTTCGCAGCGAGCCGCCGATGAAATCAACCACGGGCACGAAAGTGACGGCGGCATTTGGGCTGGCGCTCGGGTTTCTTTTGATCCTCGCGTGGTTCGGCTATTCCACGCCGCGCCGATTCATTGAGTTTACGCAGCGCCGCCAGGAAAGCGTGCAAATTCTGGAGCACCTGGCCCTTTTTGTCTCGCACGTCAAGGACGCGGAAACAGGCCAGCGAGGGTTCCTGCTGACCGGCAATGCTGCCTACCTCGAGCCCTACGATTCCTCGAAGGCGGGGATCCAGCGCGAGCAGGAGGAACTGGCCCGATCCATTGCAGGCCACGCCGAATATGAACCGCACTTCGCCCGGCTACAAGAGCTCGTGCGGCGAAAACTCGCCGAGCTGCAGCAAACCATCGACATTCGCAAAGGCGACCCAGAGCACGGATTGGCAGAAGCTTTGAAAATCGTCGACAGCGGGTCCGGAAAACAGATCATGGACGGAATCCGCGCCACCGCGACACAAATTCAAGATAAAGAAAATGCCGTGCGGGACCATTGGATCGGCGAATCGGATGCCTCGGCCCGGCGGCTGCTCGTCGCGACAGCGCTCGTGAGCCCAGTGGCGATTGTGCTGGTCGCGGCTTCGGCGTGGCTCATCTTGCGCGATCTGGCGGCCCGCACGCGAGCTGAAGACGCCGTCCGCCGCCTGAATGACGAGCTCGAACAGCGCGTCGAAGAGCGCACGGCCGAACTGGTCGAAGTCAACCGCGCGCTGACGCAGAAGAACCAAGAAGTCGAAACCTTCGTGTACAGTGTCTCCCACGACCTGCGCTCGCCCCTGGTCAACCTGCAAGGATTCAGCCAGGAACTGTCCACCGTCGGCAAGGACCTGCACGCCTTGCTCGAGAGCGCCGGCCTCCCCGAGGAAATTCGCACTCGCGGATTTTCGCTGTTGGAAGGAGACATGGCCGAATCGATTCGGTTCATTCAATCGGCCGTCATGCGGCTCAGCAACATAATCGACGCTCTGCTCCGGCTATCTCGCGCGGGACGAGTTGTCTACCAGTGGCAGTTCGTCGATCTCAATGCGGCCGTCAGCCGCATCGTCGAGGCGCAAGCGGCCGTCATTGCTAGAAAAGCAGCCAGCATCGAGGTCGGCGACTTGCCGCCCGTCTGGGGCGACCCCACCGCAGTCGAACAAGTGTTCGCCAACTTGATCGGCAATGCGCTCAACTATCTCGATCCTCAGCGAGCCGGCATTGTCAAAGTCGGGAGTGTTCCGGCCGGCTTAGCGGCGCTGGCGCTTGCCGGGACGCACACGATTTTCGTGGCGGATAACGGCCTGGGCATCGCCAAAGACGTCCAGGGGCGCGTGTTCCACGCCTTCCAGCGGATGCACCCCGGGGCCTCTCCCGGGGAAGGCATCGGTTTGACGCTTGTGTTTCGCACGGTCGAGCGGCACGGCGGCCGGATCTGGTTCGAGTCGGCCGCGGGAGCCGGAACTACGTTCTTTGTCGCGCTGCCGTCGCGCGCCCCGTTCGACCGCAATTCGCAGAACTCCGTGACACTCCAAGAGGCAGTCGCATGAACAATACGCCCATCGTGATCTTGCTGGCCGAGGATGACTCGGGGCACGCCAAATTAGTCGAACGAAACCTGAAACGAGGCGGGTTCGTCAACGAGGTGGTCCACGTGCCCGACGGCCGCCAGGCGCTCGACTATGTGTTTGCCGAAGGCCGCTATGCCGGAAGAACCCGCAACGGACCGTTGCTCCTTGTGCTCGACATCAATATGCCGCAGGTGGACGGAGTCGAAGTGCTGCGGCGGATCAAGAGTGACCCGGCGACCGACAAACTCCCCGTGATCATGCTGACGACCACCGACGATCCGCGGGAAGTCGCCCGCTGTTATGAATTCGGTTGCAGCGTGTATGTGACCAAACCGGTGGCCTATGACGCATTTGTCGAAGCGATCCACAGATTGGGGCTGTTCCTGCAGGTCGTCACCGTGCCTCGCGAGGATGGGACCCAGAAGGCGTGATCCATGCTGGCAGCGGAAGGCGCAAACATACTGATCGTCGAGGACGATGCCGGAGTGGCGCGCCTGCAACAAAAGCGGCTCGAACGGTCGGGGCATTCTGTGACGGTCGTCGATACCGCCGAAGCGGCGCGGCAAGTGCTTCGCAACGTCGCCGTCGAGCTGATGCTGCTCGATTACCGGCTCAGCAACGAAACGACGGGCCTCGAGTTCTATGAGCAGCTCAAAGCGGCGGGATTCGATCTCCCCACGATTCTGGTGACAGGCTTCAGCAACGAGACCCTCGTGATCGAGGCTCTTCGCGCGGGGGTTCGCGACTTCGTGACGAAGTCGCCCGAGTATCTCGACTATCTTCCCGAGGCGGTCGAGCGTCTCTTGAATCATCTGCGCGTGGAACGGCGATTGGCGAAGGCCGAAGCCGAAGCAGCCCAGGCCCGCGCCCACCGCGAGCTGGCCGAAGCCCGGGCACGGCTGTTGCGCGACCTGGAACAGGCCAATCATGAGCTCGATGCGTTCAGTTATTCGATCTCGCACGATTTGCGGGCCCCCTTGCGGGCCATCGACGGGTTCACGCGCATCGTGCTCAAAGATTTCGCCGCGCAGCTTCCCGTAGAGGCGCAGCAATATCTGAGCGACGTGCGCGACAACGCGCGGCAGATGGGACAGTTGATCGAAGACCTTCTCGCATTTTCAAGGTCAAGCCGCCAGCCATTGCAGAAACAGGTCGTCGATCTGGCGAAGCTGGCCGACCAGGTCGTCGAAGAATTGCGGAACGAGGACGCCGGTCGCAAAATCAAAATCACGATCGGCGAACTGGGCGCGTGCGAAGCCGATTCGAAGCTGCTCAAGCAGGTGCTGGTGAACCTGGTGTCGAACGCGATCAAGTACACGCGCCGCCGCGAGTTTGCCGAAATTGAAATCGGCCGGCGCGAGCAAGGCCCGGAATCGTCGGTTTATTTCGTGAAAGACAACGGCGCGGGATTCGATTCCCGCCATGCCGGAAGGCTGTTCGGCGCCTTCCAGCGCTTGCATCGGGTCGAAGACTTCGAAGGCACCGGCGTGGGATTGGCCATCGTGCAGCGCATCATCAACCGCCACGGCGGACGAGTCTGGGCCGAGGCCGAAGTCGAAAAGGGCGCCACGTTTTTCTTCACGCTGGCGTAAGCCCGTCTGTGACGAGTGCAGAAGAGAGGTCTCCAAGTTGAGCGCATCCACGCCAAAGCGAGTGTTGATCGTCGAAGACCGCGATTCCGATGCGCGGTTGATTTTGGCGGAATTGAAGAGCGCCGGTTTCCAGATGTCATGGACGCGGGTGGAAACTGAAACCGATTATCTCGCCCAGCTCGATCCGGCCCCCGACCTGATTCTGGCCGATTACAATCTGCCGACCTTCGGAGCCCATCGCGCCCTGCGCATTTTGCGCGAGCGAGGGCTCGACATTCCCCTGATCATCGTCTCGGGCAGCATTGGCGAAGACCTGGCGGTCGAGGCCATGCTCGAAGGAGCCGCCGACTACCTGCTCAAAGACCGGCTGGGGCGGATGGGCCAGGCCGTTTCCCAGGCGCTGACGCAGAAGCGACTGCGCGATTTGAAACACGACGCCGAAGAAGCCCTGAAAGTCACCGAGACGCGTCTTCAACAGCTCGTCAGCACGACCCCCGCCGTAATCTATGCCCTCCAAATCGAAGGCTCCGGTTACGTCCCCACCTGGGTCAGCCAATCGATTGAACGCCTGACCGGCTTTTGCGAAGCCGAGGCCTCGTCGCAGGAGTGGTGGCAAGCACAAGTCCATCCGGAAGACCGCGAGCGCGCGCTCGACATCATGCCGGCGCTTCTGGCTGACGAGAGTTGCACGGTCGAATATCGCTTTCGCTGCCGCGACGGCTCGTACCGCTGGGTACTCGATGAAAAGCGACTGATTCGAGATGCGGCAGGCAATCCCGCCGAAATCGTCGGGTCGTGGCTGGACATTACCGAGCGCAAACGTCTGGAAGAGCAGTTCCGGCAGTCCCAAAAAATGGAGGCCGTCGGCCGTCTGGCCGGCGGCATCGCGCATGACTTCAACAACCTGCTCACTGTCATCATGGGTTACAGTGAAATCGCACTGGAGGGTCTGCGCCAGGGAGATCCGCTGCGCGACGCGATCGAAGAGATCGGGAAGGCCAGCACGCGCGCCGCCGCGCTCACCCGGCAGCTTCTGGCCTTCAGCCGCAGGCAGATGCTGGTGCCGGCGGTCGTCGATTTCAACGCGCTGCTTTTCGAAATCGAGAAGATGCTGAGTCGCCTGATCGGCGAAGACGTGGAGCTTACGATTCGGCCGGCCCACGGCCTCTGGGCGGTCAAGGTCGATCCCGGCCAAATGGAACAGGTCGTGATGAATCTCGTCATCAACGCCCGCGACGCAATGCCTCGCGGCGGAAAGCTTACGATCGAAACAGCCAACGTCGAGCTCGATGAGAGCTACGTGAAGCTGCGGCCCGAAGCGCACGCGGGCGGGCACGTCAGAGTGTCTGTCAGCGACACCGGCTGCGGAATGGACGCTGCCACCAGGGCCCGCGCCTTCGAGCCATTCTTCACGACCAAGAGCCCCGACCAGGGGACTGGATTGGGGCTGGCGACTGTCTATGGCATCGTGACGCAAAGCGGCGGGCATATCGAGCTCTACAGCGAACCGGAGCTGGGGACGACATTTAAAATCTACATCCCGCGCGACCGCGGCGGCGCTTCCCCGCTTGAACCACGCAGTGGGCCGGCGACTTCTGTGCGCGGCAGCGAAACCGTTTTTCTTGTGGAAGACGAGGCGCCGGTTCGAAGCCTCGCCCGTATGGTCCTCGAAAGCAACGGCTACCACGTGCTCGAGGCCGACCAGCCCCACGCCGCCTTGCAACTTTTCGAGCAGTTGGGGGATCCTGTGCAGCTTTTGATCACCGACGTGGTCATGCCGCACATGAGCGGCCGGCAGTTGGCCGAGCGCTTGCAGCCGCTCCGCCCGGAAATGAAGGTGCTGTTCGTCTCGGGTTACACCGACGATGCCGTCGTGCGGCACGGAATTCTCGATGCCGGCACCCCATTTCTGCAAAAGCCGTTCACGCCGGCCGCCCTGGCGCAAAAAGTCCGCGCGGTTCTGGACAAGTAGTTCGTTCGAGCATTGCAGCTCGAAAACCGGATTCTCGCTGGCCCATGTCTCGCGCCGGGCGACGGGCATTCTCACGGCGGCTATTTTGACACGGCGGCTCGTCGGGTGCGGCGCCATTCACGAACGACTTCGATCACCATGGGGAGGACCGATGCGCCGATGATGCCCAGCACGACATACCGGAAGTTCTTCTGCACGAGCGAATGATTGCCGATTGCCCACCCGCTCACCAGAAATACGAGGATCCACGTGGCGCCTCCGATGACGTTGTACACGCTGAAGCGCCAGTACGTCATGCGCCCCATCCCGGCGACAAACGGCGCAAATGTGCGGACGATGGGAACGAAACGCGCCAGAACAATCGTCTTGGCCCCGTAACGCTCGTAAAATTCGTGCGTCCGCTCGAGGTGCCTGGTATTGAGGAGGCGGATTCGTTCGCCCCGAAAAAGACGAGGGCCCACTAGCGACCCGATCCAATAATTCACCGAGTCCCCGAGAATGGCGGCAATGATCAATAGGAAAATGAGGACGGTCAGACTCAGGCCGTTGGGTTGTGCCGCGAACGTTCCCAGAGCGAATAGCAGCGAGTCGCCGGGAAGAATCGGCGTGATGACCAGTCCCGTCTCGCAAAAAATGATCAGGAACATGAGGCCGTAGATCCACGGGCCGAAATCGCGGACCAGGTCGCTGAGGTGCACGTCGGCGTGCAGAACGAAGTCGAAAAACTGCCGGACGAATTCCATAGTTGGCAAGCCGCAAGCCTGATTGCTACGATGCGTTAAAGGGGGTGAGAGTGTACAAAAACGAGTCTCCCACGGGATAGGCCAAATTTGACGTGAAAGGTCCTGGACTGCGAATCGGATTGGACGTGCGCCGCGTGTGGCGATGCGCCGTATGCGGCCGCACTCTTCGCACGTCGGGGCAACTGGTCGCTCAGCGCTGTGGCTGCTCGCCGGAAGGCCGGTGGATGACGCTGCAGCCCGACGCCAAGCGCGAGCCGTTTCGCGCTCCCCCGCGCGAACCGATCCCTGACGACGACGCAGCGCCTGGCGCCGGAGAGATAGCCGCCGCTCCGGTCTCGATCGAGGCGGCGCCGGCTCTCCAGACTCTGATCGATGTTTCGCCTGCCGCCGGGTTCGCGGCCGCCATCCCGGCCGACGTCGTACCGCCTGGCTTCGAACCAACGACCGCCGCGACGCCGTCCCAAGAAATAGAAAAGTCCGCCGACCAGACGACCGGCGCCGCCCCATCGAGCGGCGAGGCCGCCGGCCTTCCCGATGAATTCGGCGCCGGACTGGGGAATTGAACGAAGCCGCGGCGGAAGAACGAGCTCACCGATCAGCATGCACGAGTCTGACATCGTTATTCGCGGCGCCCGCGAGCACAATCTGCGGAACGTCAGTTTGCGCTTGCCGAAGAACCGTCTCATCGTCATGACCGGCGTCAGCGGTTCGGGCAAGAGCTCGCTGGCGTTCGACACGCTCTATGCCGAGGGCCAGCGCAGATACGTCGAATCGCTGTCGAGCTACGCGCGGCAGTTTCTGGGGCAGATGCCAAAACCCGAAGTCGACTCGATCACGGGCTTGGCGCCCTCGATTTCAATCCAGCAGAAGACGAGCGGGCGAAATCCGCGCAGCACCGTCGGCACGATCACCGAAATCTACGACTATCTGCGTGTGCTCTACGCGCGCGTCGGCCAAGCGCATTGTCCCCAATGCGACCGCCCGATCACGGCGCAAACCCGCGACCAGATTCTCGACCGCCTGCAGCAGTTTCCGCCAAAGCGCCGGTTCCTCGTCCTCGCGCCGCTGGTGCAGCGTCAGAAAGGGGAATATCGGGACCTGTTCGACGACCTGCTCAAACAGGGATTTTTGCGGGCCCGCGTTGACGGGCGGGTCGTCTCGCTCAGCGAGAGCGTGAAGCTCGACCGGCAAATGCGGCACTCGATCGAGGTCGTCGTCGACCGGCTCGACTCGGGAACAGGACGAACGCGACTCGCCGAAGCCGTTGAAACCGCGCTCCGGCTAGGCAACGGCAGCCTGATTGTGGCGTTTGACGGCTTGCCTTCCGGCGCCGAAATCGATGCCGGCGCGGCTCCCGATTTCGGCGCGGCGAAGAGGCCGCTTCGCGCAGCAACTGCGAGCGGCGATCATCTCTTCAGCTCGCGGTACGCATGCACGCACTGCGGCATCAGTTATGAGCCCCCCAGTCCGCAGCTATTCAGTTTCAATAGTCCGCAGGGAATGTGCGCCGACTGCCAGGGCCTTGCTGTCCGGCACGATTTCGACCTCGATCTTTTGATTCCCGACGACAGCCTTTCGCTGGCCAAGGGAGCCGTTGAGCTTTTGGGACGATTTCGCGATCTGGGGCGCTGGCGGAGGCATATTTTCGAGGGAATGGCGGCGTTTCTTGAACGTGAGCACGCTCTTCCCACGGGGAGCCTCTTGGAAACGGCGTGGCGCGCTTTGCCGGCGGCGGTCCGCCAGCAGGTTTTGCACGGCACCGGCGATCGAAACATCACGTTCAGTTGGCGACATCGCGGCGGCGTCTGGAAGCACGGGGGGGTTTATGTCGGGATTATTCCCGAGCTGCTCGACAGTTTCCGCAAGGCGAAAAACCCCATGCGGCGCCGCCAGCTTGAAAAGTACATGCGCATCACAAGCTGCGCGACGTGCCACGGAACGCGGCTGAACCCTCAGGCCCGTTCGGTGCGCATCGCATCCGAGACTTTCACTGAGCCGGATGAAACGGCTGTTCCCCGGCCGCGCGACGGCCGAACCGCTATTCGGGATGGCCGCTTGACGCTTCCCGAAGTCTGTGCGCTGACGGTCGACGAGGCGGCACGGTTTTTCACGCAGCTCCGACTCGATGCCACCGGGCAGCTCATCGCACAAGAAGTGCTCAAGGAAATTCGAGGTCGCCTTGGATTTCTGTTGCGGTGCGGCCTCGGGTATTTGACGCTCGATCGCGGAGCGCCGACGCTTTCCGGAGGCGAGACGCAGCGCATCCGCCTGGCGGGCCAAATCGGCTGCGGACTGATGGGAGTCGTCTATATTCTCGACGAGCCGTCGATCGGTTTGCATCCCCGCGACAACGACAAGTTGCTCGAGAGCCTCATCGCACTCCGCGATCAGGGGAACACGGTCATTGTCGTCGAACACGACGAAGAGACGATTCGCTCGGCCGATCATGTTGTCGATTTCGGACCCGGCCCGGGCGTGCGCGGCGGCGAGATCGTCGCCGAGGGCCCGATCGACGAAATCTGCGCCCATCCGCGCAGTCTGACCGGCAAGTACTTATCGGGCCAGGCGGCGATCGAAGTCCCGAAATCGCGGCGCCCTCGCGGGAAAAAGCAGCTCGTCGTCGTGGGCGCGCGGCACCACAATCTCAAAAACATCGACGTGGCGATTCCGTTGGGGTCTTTCGTGTGCGTCACGGGCGTGAGCGGTTCGGGCAAGAGCTCGCTCGTCACCGACATCCTCTGGGAAGCGTTGCACCGCGATTTGAACGGCGGCATTGGCCACCCCGGAACTTTCAAACGGCTTAAAGGCCTCGATTTTCTCGATAAGGCCATCGACATCGACCAGTCGCCCATTGGGCGCACGCCGCGTTCGAACCCGGCCACCTACGTCAAGCTGTTCGATCTCATCCGCGATCTCTATACGCAATTGCCCGAATCGAAGCTGCGCGGCTACAAGCCGGGGCGTTTCAGCTTCAACGTTTCCGGAGGGCGCTGCGACGCGTGCGAAGGGAACGGCTCGACGAGGCTGGAGATGGATTTTCTGGCCGACATTTGGGTCACCTGCCCGGTTTGCAATGGCCACCGCTTCAATCACGAGACGCTCGACGTGCGGTTCAAGGGAGCCAATATCGCCGACGTGCTCGAAATGGACGTGCAGCAGGCGCTGGCCCACTTTGAAAACATTTCAACGATTCGCGGCCTGTTGCAGACTTTGCACGACGTGGGGCTCGACTATTTGAAATTGGGACAACCTTCGCCCACGCTCTCTGGCGGCGAAGCACAGCGAATCAAGCTGGCCCGCGAGCTGGGCAAGCGCTCGACCGGCCGCACGATTTACCTCTTGGACGAGCCCACCACCGGACTCCACTTCGCCGACGTGCAGAAACTGCTCGAAGTGTTGCACGGCCTGGTTGATCTGGGAAACACCGTGCTGGTGGTTGAGCATAACCTCGACGTGGTGAAGACGGCCGACTGGATCATCGACCTGGGTCCCGAAGGAGGCGCGGGGGGCGGCGAGCTCGTAGCCGCCGGCACCCCCGAAGAGATTGCCGCTTGCCGCCGATCGTACACCGGCCAGGCGCTGGCGCGAGTTCTCGCAGGAGCCGCGCTACAATCTTCGAAAAACGCGCCTTTACCCGCCGCGACGGCCGCCCGGCGAAACGGATCGGCGGCGCGCCCAAGCGCGAAGCTGTCTACGGCGCGTCCGGTCGGGGGGGCGCGCCGCCCGTCCGCAGAGTCGGAAACGCCGATCTGCCGTCCCATCGTCGTTCGCGGCGCGGCCCAGCACAATTTACAGGGGATCGACGTCGAGATTCCCAGGCACCAGCTCAGCGTATTCTGCGGGCCCAGCGGCAGCGGGAAGAGCTCGCTGGCGATGGATACGCTCTATGCCGAGGGCCAGCGCCGCTACGTCGAATCGCTGTCGGCCTATGCCCGCCAATTCTTGGGGCAGATGCCCAAGCCCCGCGTCGAACATATCAGCGGATTGTCCCCCGCCATCGCCATCGAACAGAAGACTGTCGGAAATACGCCGCGCTCCACCGTGGGAACGGTCACGGAAATTTACGATTACCTGCGAATTCTGTTTGCCCGTCTGGGGCTGGCCCATTGCCCGGGGTGCGGCGTGCCGGTCGAAACGCAGACGACCGATGAGGTCATCGAGAGCATCCTATCGCGCCCGG
>DATGKC010000244.1:0-5154 GCA_035294845.1 Planctomycetaceae bacterium
AAGACGCCTCGCCGCAAGAATTGGCGATCACCGAGATCAACGTGGGATGTTATGTCTTCGATTGCCGGCTGCTTTTTGCGGCTCTTGACGAACTTCGGCCCGATAATCAACAAAAAGAATATTACCTCACCGATTGTGCGGCCATTCTGAAATCGAAAGGCGAGCGAGTGATCGCCAGCAAGTCGCTCGATATCGCGGAGGCGCTGGGCGTCAATACCCGCCGGGAGCTGGCCACCGTGCGCCGCGAGCTTCAACAACGATGCCTCGAAAGGCTTATGGCGGAAGGTGTGACGATCGTCGATCCCGCACTCGTTGCGATCGACCCGAGTGCTCGCATCGGCGCTGACACGATCATCTATCCATTCACGACGATTACGGGGACGGCGGTCATCGGCGACAACTGCCTGATCGGTCCGCACGCCGCGATCGGTCCTCAGGCCAACCTTGCCGACGAATCCATCGTCGAGCCTTTTCAATCGGTCGGTTAAAATGCGACACTCGCGCCGCGATTGCCTTTACAGCAGCTCGTCGATGACCTTTCCCGGTTCCAGCGCGGCAATCGGTCGGCCGGCGTGGTTGATGAAGTTGATCGACGGATCGACGCCCAGCACGTGAAACAGCGTGTGGTGAATGTCGGCCGGCTTCAGCGGGTGGTCTTTGGGAACTTCTCCCAGGCGATTGGTCGAGCCGACGATGCGGCCCCCTTTCACTCCGCCGCCTCCCAAGAGGCAGAACATGGCGTTTCCCCAATGGTCGCGGCCCGGAGTGCCCATGCTGAGAGGGGCGCCGCCGTTCCCCCCATTGTTCATTCGCGGCGTGCGGCTGAACTCGCCGCACAGTATGACCAGAACCTGATCGTAAAGCCCGCGGACCGTCAAATCGTCAAACAGAGCGGCGACCGCCTGATCGACCATCGGGAGATAGCGTTCCATGCCGGCTTTGAGATCCCAGTGGTGGTCCCACCCGCCGAAGTGGACGGTCACAAACGTCGTGCCGGCTTCGACCAGGCGCCGGGCCAGAAGCGTGCTTTGGCCCCAGTTGTGGCGGCCATACTTGTCGCGCAGCCGCGGATCCTCGGAATTTATGTCGAACGCTTTGCGGGCCGCCACTCCCGTCACGAGGTCGAACGCCTGCCGATCGAAGCGATCGACCGCCGCGATCGTGCCGCGCGCGTCGACGTCTCGCCGCAATTTGTCGAACGTCTTCGAAAGCCCTTGCCGGTCTTCCAGGCGGGCTACAGACAGGTCGGCCGGCATCTGGATGTTCTGCACCTGAAAGTTCGTCGAATTGGGATCGCCCTCGGTTTCGAAAGGATTGTGCTGAATCCCCACGTAATTGGCGCCAAAGTAGCCTGGGCGAATGCCGATGCTCATCGCATAGGGGACCGCCACATTGGCGAGCATGCCGGGTTTCCTTGGTCCGGTCATGCAGGTCGCCATCGAGCCGACGAACGGATACTTCCCTGCGGTATCGGCGCCGCTGGCCCCACCGCGCCCCGTGAGCATGTAGTGACCGCCGGCGAAATGGTCTCCGGTGTTGTGGTGCAGCGAGCGGACGATCGAGAATCGATCGGCAGTTTTTGCCTGCAACGGGAAGAGCTCGGTGATCTCGAATCCGTCCACATTCGTTCGGATGGGATTCCAAAGGCCGCGATATTCGGCCGGGGCCTCCGGCTTCATGTCGTAAAGATCCATGTGGCTTGGGCCGCCGTCCAGCCACAGCAGAATGACCGACGTGTCTTTACCGGCGACACCTCGGTTCGCAGAATCTTCCTTGGCGCGCAATATTTGCGGCAGACCAATCGACGCCATGCCGGCCAAACCGAGTTGCACAAAATTGCGGCGGTTCAGCCCGTCGCAGTACTTGCCCGTGGTCCCCGCGTCGATTCTGAGCATGGCGTTCCTCGCAATGGACATATCAGCATGAGTTGATACAACTTCATTTTAATCGGCGTTCTTGCGATTCGTCAACCACGGATTCTTCTTTTTAATCTTCCGGAAGTCTACTCACGCATTTGATTTGACGTTGCACGCGGCTGGCTTTTCGAACGCTCGGGACTGAAACAAAACGACGGGCGGCAATAACCGCCCGCCGCAGATCGCAACTTGCGTTACAACGAGCTTGTTACCAAATGCCAACGCCATACCCGTAGCCCGGATACCCATAGCCATACGAGTATGCCGGATACCCGTATCCATACCCGTAGGATCCGCCGTAATACGGACGGTAGAAACCGCCGTAACCACCATAATACGGCCGGTAATAACCTCCCCAGCCGCGGTAGCCGCCGCCCCATCCGTACCCACGATAGCCACCCCCCCAGCCATAACCGCGATAGCCGCCACCGCGCCATCCGCCATAGCCACCGCGCCATCCCCCGCCTCCCCATCGAACCGTCTGAAATTGCGCGCCGGAAGCGCTAGAATCGTCTGTCTGATAAACAGCAGGTTTTATCGGAACGCGAACATCATCTGCCAACGCTTGCTTGGGCAGAGTCGCGACGCCGACAGCCGCGGCCAGACATCCGGCAGTCAGTCCAAATGTTATTTTTCGCATGGACATGATCCCACCTCCTGAATTGATTATTTGTTCAATCGCCGACTTGAGCCGCCAATTGCAGCCCGCACTGAGAACCACAACGTCTTTGATTATTACTCGGGGCAAACCGTATGCCGCCACTGCCTCTCGTTTCGCCTGAACTTTGAGCGTAAATGAAGAAGCCTTTTGGCCATCCGGAACGCAAAGGGACGCGCCTTACATTCTCGATAAGGATCGCGTCCCTGGTTCTCAATAAACCCTGATGATCGGGCAGCTACCACATTCCCATGCCGATGCCAGGGCCATACCCGTATCCATAACCATAGCCGAAGCCGGGATAACCGAAGCCGTAGCCGGGATATCCGAACCCGTACCCGAACCTCGGATATCCGCCGTAGAAGTAAGGCCGGTAGAATGGACGGTAAAACGGGCGATTGAAACCATATCCGCCCCATCCGCCGCGCCAGCCACCATAACCGCCCCAACCACCGCGCCAACCGCCGTAGCCGCCCCAACCGAAGCCACCGAATCCTCGATAGCCTCCTCCCCAGCCCCAGTGCCCGCCATGAAATCCGTGCCGCACCAGCTCAACGGTAGGGCCGGTTTTGTCGCCATCCGCGACGCGATAAATCGCCGGGCTGACATTCAGAGGCGCATCGTCGGCTGATGCCGTGCCACGCGAAAACGAAACCGTTGAAACCGCCGTCGCCGCCGCACACGCGATGGCCAATCCGATTGCCCGTCGTTTGCGCAACATGAGAGCCTTCTCCTCCCCATCTGGTGGGGTAAAAGAACCAAAACCGATCCGCCCGACGGCATGCCGGAAAACCCCATTGTTTCCCCGTCGCACCACGTCTCTCGTGCCACAGTCGTGGACGGGCCGGTCCCTCAAAATCATACGTGATGGCGGCCGCCTTCCACAATCACGCCGCGTTACAAGTCTGTAAGGCTGGCACATCCTGGCCGTTTGCATCGCGCGTCCCCCTTTGTGTTCCCCCACTGTCGCCGTTTTTCCGCGCCCTGTTGGCCCATGCCCCGAATTGAAACAAAACCACGCTGCAACCAGGCCGCCGCGTGTTTCAAATTCGAAAAAAATAAAAAAAATGCCAAGTCTCATCGCAATCTGGTGCAAGGACATACGCCGCCCCTCAGAAAATCCCCCCGATTATTCTTGTCGCAGCCAAGGCCTTTTTTGCGGTTAGCCAAATAGAGAGCCATGAATTGAGGCGACGAGCCTCCGATTTTTGGCGAGGACGGATTGGGGGCGCGGCCGGACGCTGTGGATCTTGGGGATCCGCCGCGGAATGAAGTAAAGCCACGCCCCCACCGTCCTTTTCAACGCCGACAGTAAGTGGACACACCCGCAGGTTGTGGCCAGTCGCAGGTTATGGCCGACCGCAGGTTGTGGCCGGTCTCCGACCGAGCCACACCCGCCCGACCGCAGGTCTCCCGAGCGTCTCTCAGCCGTCGCCGCCACGCCTTGTCGCAAGCCTGCACCCCTGCGCCGGCGCATAAGCGAGACGCTACGTAGAGCAAGCGTCCTCGCTTGCTCATTCTGATTCTGTAGCACACACCCGCCTTGCGGCTTGCAAATATGAACAGCCATGAATTGAGGCGAAAGGCCCTCATTTTCCTCTGAACTCGGGTGGTTTCCGTTGAAGCGGAACTCTCACGAGTTCCGCTACACGCCGCGTTTGCTACGCTCGGCGCCTAGAAAATCTTTTCAAAAAAATTTCCGAATTCTGATCGGTTGACTTGCAATCTCTGCACCGCGGCAGTTTAATGCCGCGTCAGACTTACCGTCTTGCCGTGCCATCATTCGCGGCCGGACCATCACCAGGGCCAAAAACTCAGCCTGATTCGGAAGCGTGACCCGACGCCATAGCGGCGCCGGTCTTGTCGTTGCTCGCCGAAGCGCCTGTGGAAGCGGCGTTCGCCCGTTTCCACGATTCGCGCCTTTCTCCAGCGACTCTGTGCGCTTTCTTCACGCGCGTCTCGGTGTCCCGCTTCACAAACCGAACGCGCATCGGCTCATTTGTCTTTTTTCACATCCTTTCGGTTTTGACGTTTCCCGCATTCTTTAGGGAGCCTCATCATGGTTCGGACCGGCTGGTCGCGTCTGGCACGGCGTGCGTTCATTTCGCTGGTCAACCGTTTCCACGAACTGCACGGCACAGCTCGCGACCGCCGCCGAGGGCGACGCCTGCGCCGCCGCGACTTCGCGTGTTACACCGTGGCTGCCGAGGTGCTGGAGGTCCGCCAACTTCTGAGCGCGGCGATCACCGCCGTCTCGCCCAACAGCGGCCAGCAAACGGGCGGGACTTCGGTCACGATCACGGGGAGCGGCTTCTCGAGTGTGACGGGCGTAACGTTCGGCGGCTTCGCGGCCACTTCGTACACGGTCACATCGTCGTCGGCGATCACGGCCGTTTCCCCCTCGCACGGCGTGGGCATGGTGGACATCCAGGTCATGGCCATGATGGGCAACTCGTCAATCGTGACGGCCGACCAGTTCACGTACTTGCAGTCGCGACCCACCGTCACGGGCGTCGGCCCCACCAGCGGCGGCGCCGCCGGCGGCACGTCGGTGACGATCACGGGGATCAATTTCACCGG
>DATGKC010000245.1:0-5833 GCA_035294845.1 Planctomycetaceae bacterium
GAGACGTGAGGATTTTCGCGCGAGAATCGTTAGGGCTTATCGCGCTTGATTAATTCGGCGTGCTTCTCGCGCACTCGGCAGGCCTTTGGAATCGCATGGAATTGGATATAGGGCTGGTCCGGATGGTGGCGGGCGTAGTCCTGGTGGTAGTCTTCGGCCCGATAGAAGGTCTCGAGCGGTTCGACGGTCGTGACCACGGCACGCGAAAAGGCCCGCTCATCATTGAGCCGGCGGATGCGGACCTCGGCGGCATCCTTCTCGTCTTGATTTGCGAAAAAAATCGCCGAGCGGTATTGCGTTCCCACATCGCCCCCCTGGCGGTCAAGCTGGGTGGGATCGTGTGCATCAAAGAACACGTCGAGCAGCTTTTCGTAACTGATTCGACGGGGATCATAAGTGACGCGTATGGCTTCAGCATGCCCCGTGTCGCCGTCGCATACTCGTTGATAATTTGCGGTTTCAGCCGAGCCGCCGGCATAACCGCTCTCGACGTCGATCACTCCCTCGAGCTGCTCGAACGCCGCCTCGGTGCACCAGAAGCAGCCTCCGGCGAATACGGCGCTCGCCAGTTCGGCTGATGGCGATGCTGGGCCGCTGGCGGTAGGGGCGGCGCTGGCCCGAAGCGCTTCAGCGGCAGGATCGGCCAGGCTCGCCAGGCGGTCGCCGGGCGTAAAGAAAAGCGATTCGGAGTTGAGGCAGAATCGCAGCCCGGTGGGTCGCGGTCCATCGTCGAAGACATGCCCCAGATGTCCGCCGCAGCGCGCACACAGAATCTCGACTCGCTGCATCCCGTGGCTCGAATCGCGGCGCATCTCGACATTCGACTGGGCGATCGACTGGTAGAAGCTGGGCCAGCCGGTCCCCGAGTTGAATTTCGAGTCGGACGAAAACAAAGGCAGCCCGCAGCCTGCGCAGGTATAGACTCCGTTTTGTTTATTGTCGAGCAGAGTTCCGCAGAAGGCGGGCTCGGTTCCTTTGCCGCGGACAATTTTGTACCGCTCCGGGCCCAGCCGCCGCTGCCATTCCTGGTCGCTCAAGACGACCGGCGCTGTTTCGACGGGACCGACAAGCTGGCCCTGCTGATTGAAAACGTGAACTTGCATTATACGGCAATCCTATAAAATCGGCGACGATGTTCAACGAGATTTTATGCTCGTGACTTCTTATTACGCAAAAGCTTCTTGAACTGCGGCCAGGTCTTCGTGTTGGCGACGTCTTTGGCTTCCAGACCCGCCCGACGGGCCTGAAGGATGCCGTATTGCATCACGTCGAGCCCCTTCACGCTGTGCGCATCGGTGTCGATAACGATCGGAATGCCCAAGGCTCGCGCGGCGGCGGCCCCCACGTCGTCGATGTCCAGCCGGCTGGGGTGCGCGTTGATTTCGATCATCACGCCGTGGTCCGCGGCCGCTTTCAGCACCTGGTCGCGGTCCATTTCTGCACCCGGGCGTTTGCCGAGCATTCGGCCCGTCAAATGTCCCAGCGCCGCGACGTGCGGGTTGCGGATGGCTGCCATTAACCGCTTCATGATCTGCTCCCGCGGCTGCTTAAGGCCGTAGTGCAAGACCGCAATGACCCAATCGGCCTCGGCCAGCACGTCGTCGGGAAGATCGAGCGTGGCATCTTCGAGAATGTCGCATTCCACGCCGCAGAGCACCTCGATCCCCGTCGTTTGCCGGCGAACCTTTTCAATCTCGTTCCAGTGGGCGCGCAGGCGGTCGGCGTCGAGCCCGCGGGCCATCGACACGCGTTTGGAGTGATCGGTGATGGCGATGTATTTGAGGCCGCGCGCTTTGGCCCCCTCGATCATTTCGGCAATCGTGGCCGTGCCGTCGGTCGCTGTGGTGTGCATATGCAGATCGCCGCGGATATCGTCAAGCTCCACGAGCGCGGGCAATTTGCCCTGTTCGGCCAGCTCGATTTCGCCGCGATCTTCCCGCAGCTCGGGGGGAATCCAGGGAAGGTCAACGGCGGCGTAAACTTCTTCTTCGGTGCGGCCGGCGGCCGACTGTTCGCCGCGAAATACGCCGTACTCGTTGATCTTGAGGCCCCGTTCCTGGCCGCGCTTGCGCACCACGATGTTGTGCGCCTTGGAACCGGTGAAGTATTGCAGGGCCGCTCCGTACGACTCTTCGGGCACCACCCGCACATCCATTTCGATTCCCGAATTGAGGCGCACGCGCAGCTTCGTGTCGCCGCGCGACAAGACAGTCTCCACAAGAGGGTGTCCGTCCACGCTGTCCATCGTCGCCGCAGAATCGGCGGCCGTCACCAGCAAATCGAGGTCGCCGATCGTTTCCAGGCGGCGGCGAAAGCTGCCGGCGATTTCCGCCTGCCGCACGGACGGCACTTTCCGCAGATCGGCCAGAATCACCTCGGCCAGTGGCTGCGCAGTGGCGAAGTAAACGCGAGACGGCGTGGCTTCGAGGTTGGCAAGGCCTGCCAGAATGCCCGCGGCCGTCTTTTCGCCGAATCCGCGCAGTTTGGCCACCGCTCCCGACTCGACCGCCGCTTTGAGTGCTTCGAGACTTGTGACGGAAAGCTCCTTGAAGAGAGTCGCCGCTTTTTTTGGCCCCATTCCGGGCAAACGCAGCATCTCGACAACTCCGCGCGGCACCTGCACCCGCAATTCCTCGAGTTGCGGAAGCGTCCCCGAGGCGATAATGATCTTGATTTTGTCAGCCAGATCGCGGCCGATGCCCGGCAGGTCTTCCAAATTGCGCTGCGAATCGGCGACGATCTGCGCGATCGATTCGGGCAGATCGCCCAGCATGCGGGCCGCATTGCAGTAGGCGCGCACGCGAAAGGGGTTCGCGTTCTGGATTTCCAGCAGGTCCGCCAATTCTTCGAAGATTCTTACGAGCTCGCCGTTTTGCATGGCCGCGATTATACCAGGAGCTGACGGCACGTGAGCAGGCTCAGCGAAATCGGCAAATCAATCACGCGAGGCACGAGTGTGCCACCGCCAATAAATGGCTTGTAAGGGAGATCCCGGCGAAGCCAGAGCGCCAATGTAACCTGGGGCGGGATCAATGCAGTGAAGCCACCACTCCACAGGGGCGGCCGCGTTGCCGTCGTAGCTCAATACGCTTGGCAGCTCATTCGGAGCCACGGTGACGATGACGCGATCGAGCGGGAACGAAAGTCCGGTTCCCACCGCCTTGAGCACGGCCTCTTTCCGCGTCCAACAGTTGAAGAATGCCTCCAGGCGCTCTTCCGGAAGCAAGGATTGCAGCGAATCGACTTCGGCCCGCGCGAAAAATTGTGCCGCCAGCCCATCGAAATCGCGCGGCTCGCGGATGTGCTCGATATCGACGCCCAACTCGCGGTCGATCGCCAGCGCGCAAATCGCCAACTCATGTGAATTCGAAATGTTGAACGTAATCCCGGAGTCGTTCCACGGAGCATCGAGTGCCGGCTTGCCTGCCGATCCGTAACGAAAGCAAACATGTTGCGGTCGTTCATTCAGATAGGCGGCGATGATCTCGCGCACCTGTCCCCGGCAGGCGATGAACCGGCGGCGGTGCCTGTCAAAAAGAAAACGCGCGGCACGCTCGCTTTCATCCGGCGAGAGCGTCGCGTGCAGGTCCTCGATCGATGCGTCGGCAAGATCGAGCGGCAAGCACCAGACGTGTACCAATCCGCGCGCAAGCCGAGGTTGCTCGGTCGGGCTCGCCCAATGACATTCCCCGTCGGTCATGGCCCGATGATAACGTTTCCTGGGTCTTGGCGCACTCGCGCTGGCCAAGCTCTGAACATCACGCCGTCGCTGGACAGCGATCGTGTCGTACACTAATTTACGTGCGTCCCGCGTGCGGCATATTGCCGCCGATGCGTATTTCCCCGGCGCGAATCCGTTTCGTCGAACCACAATTCCAGGAGCTGCGACAATGGACCATCAGGAGCTCAATCGCCGCGATTTTCATCGACTGACTGCGGCGGCATTCGGCGGCATGGTCGCCGGAAGCCTGGCCGGATGCAGCGACGACAAAAAGGCCGCGCCGGCCGGCGGCGCTTCGCAGTCGGCTCGATCGGAAGGAACCGAAGTCGCCGCGGCAAAATCCGAGCCTCATGCCTGCCGGGGCCTCAATGCCTGCAAGAACCAGGGCGAAAGCGGCAAAAACGATTGCGCCGGCCAGGGAACGTGCGCGACGAAAGAATGGCGCCACACGTGCGCCAGTGCCAACGCTTGCAAGGGCCAGGGAGGCTGCGGAGCAAACCCTACCGAAAATGATTGCAAGGGGCAGGGGGCGTGCAATATTCCGCTGATGGACGACGCCTGGGAAAAAGCCCGCAAGCGCTTTGCCGAGAAAATGGAGAAGGCCGGCAAAAAATTTGGTGAAGCGCCTCCTAAGAGCAACAGTTGAACCGCAAGTGTGGCAACCTCGGTTCGTTTTCAAAAGCGCGGCAGCCGACGTGCCGCGCGGTTCTTTTTTCACTCGCCAAGCTCATGCCCTCCCCGTTCGAATTTCCTGATTTGGGTTTGGGCGTGGGCCTTCGCACAGCGCATTTCGCGCATATCTTGCACCAATGGCCGGCTGTCGATTGGTTCGAGATTATTTCCGAGAACTTCATCGATTCGCAGGGACGCCCAAGACATGTGCTGGAGCAAATCGCAGAGCGGTATCCTGTCGTAATGCATGGTGTTTCGCTTTCGATCGGCAGCACCGACCCGCTCGATTTCGACTATCTGGCGAAACTCGCCGCTCTGGCCGGGCATGTCAATGCCCGTTGGATTTCAGATCATTTATGTTGGACGGGGGTCGCGGGGCGCAATACGCACGATCTGTTGCCTTTGCCGCTCAATGAAGAAACACTGTCGCACGTGGCAGGGCGCGTCCGCGTCGTCCAGGATTTTCTCGAACGTCCATTGGTGCTCGAAAACCCCAGCAGCTACGTCACGTTCGCTGATTCGACGATGCCCGAATGGGAATTTCTCGCGCGGCTCTCTGAAGAGACGGGTTGCGGGCTCTTGCTCGACGTGAACAACGTCTACGTTTCGAGCGTCAATCACGATTTCGATCCGGTCGAGTACGTGGAATCGGTTCCCGCCGAGCGCGTCGTCCAGTTCCATTTGGCCGGGCACACCGACTGCGGCACGCACTGCATCGACACGCACGACGGCCGCGTGGTCGATCGGGTCTGGGAGCTGTATCGCCGGGCCCGCGGGCTCACAGGGGGCGTTTCGACGCTGCTCGAATGGGACGCCAAAATACCCGAATTTGCCGTCGTGCACGCGGAGGTGCAAAAGGCCAGGCAATACTGGCGCGAATCGTCCTCGTCGATCACAGAGCGCGCCGCAAACACACTTCTCATTGATCGACCAGACGCGATCGACGATCAGAGAACAGACTTCAGAATTCGTGTGAGCGGCGCGGTTTCGAACCCCGTGGCATTCCTCGTGGCAGGCAACGAATGAGCGAAGCGCGCCACACGCTCGATGAATTACAGCGCTGGATGCAGGCGGTCGTCACGCATCCGTCCGGCGTCACCGGCGGAATCGAATCGCCCCAAGCCCGCGCACAGATCGCGATCGTTCCGGAACAGGCTTTGCGCGTGGTCACTCGTTCCCGCGCACTGTCGGCGCTGGAGCGGCTCGAGATCTACAATCGCGCCTATTTCGCCCGGCTGCTGGAGTGCTTGCGGGAAGAGTACTCGGTTCTGGCCGCCGCCTTGGGAAGCGATCTTTTCGACGAATTCGCCGTCGCCTACCTCTCTGCTCATCCGCCGGAAAGTTACACGCTCGGCAAATTGGGCGCGAAGTTTGCCGAATATCTGTCGCAATCGCGGCCGCGCGGCTCCGCCGCGAAAGAGGAAGTCGCCGATTGGCCCG
>DATGKC010000246.1:0-5402 GCA_035294845.1 Planctomycetaceae bacterium
GTAGCGCGCCCCGGTCACATCGTCCGACGCATTCAAGCTGCAGTAATCAGGAAGCCGAAGAGTTTCGAGGGCGCTGCGTGCGGTTTTGCTGAGCGATGATGATCGGGCGCCGAGCGGGTGAGCGGGCACCCATGCAGACGCCCCCCGTCGGTCCCCCTGTGGACGCCCCCCCTCAATCCCCCCGTGGGCGGGGGGACATGGAAAGAACCGCCAGGCAAAAGCGCATGGAATTCCAAGTAGAAGCAGGGCGCGGCAGTCAGTCGACTGAGCCGCATGGTTTTAACCGACCATCCGTCCCTGAATGACGGCGGTTGAGAATCGGCTGAGCTGCTTCGCGTCCGCTGGCGTCAACGCGCCCCGGTGACATCGATCGACGCATTCAAGCTGCAATAATCAGGAAGCCGAAGAGTTTCGAGGCGCTGGGTGCGGTTTTGCCGAGCGATGATGATCGGGCGCCGAGCGGGTGAGCGGGCGCCATTGAGACGCCCCCCCTCGGTCCCCCCGTGGACGGGGGGAGGGATGGGCTGGGAGCAAGCGAGGACGCTGGCTCTCAACGGGCGTTTGGCACATGCCTTGAGGGACCGATGGCTGCGGCACTTGAGGGTCTATGCGCCATGCGGACGCCCCCCTCAATCCCCCCGCGGACGGGGGGAGGGATGCAGCCATCGGTTGGCGAATTTGTCAATCCGAAAATGCGCGCAAAATCGACTATTTTCCAGCGCGCACGTTTCACGAAAAGTAAGGCCGAAATTCGGGGTGCGGGATGGTATAATTGAGATAGGAAGCGAGCGAAAGGAAGAACGGAAGAAAGGACGCCAGGCGGCGTATTGAGCAAGATGGACAGGCATTGAGGTGCCCGCTTGGACACCCCCGCGATGGCGCGCCCGGTCGACAACGCCCCCCTCGGTCCCCCCGTGGACAGGGGGAGGGAAAAGAGCAAGCGAGGTTACCTCGCTAGTAGACGCATGGAGTCGAAGCTGCGCTCTTGACGGCGCGGGATCATGGCGAAGGGCGCGGTTTTTGAATTGGGCACACTTTTTGCGTCGCGGCTGGAAAATCTTGGGATCTATGGGACGGCTTGAAATGTATGATGATTTTCCCGGATGATTTGCATACATCCCAAACCCGAAAGGCGTGGGATCTATGGGCGCCGCATTGGAACCTATGGCGGGTTTTGGGATCTATGAGGCGGTTCAACGGATTTATCGTCGTTTCCGCTTAAGCGTATCCGCAATGCAAACGGGTATTTGCGCGCTGCGCGAAGAATTTCATGCGGCACGTAGAACACGACGGTGTGAGAAATAAAGCATGACAGGAAGATTTGGGACGCCTGCAGGGCGGCAAGATGAAAGCCCAGGGCACCGCCCTGGGATCGGATCCCCCCAAAATCCCCTCGCCCTGAATGGGCGCAAGAAAACAGCGCGCTCGAATTTTCAGGAGGACCTTCGTGCATTTTTGAGGCGCCATCGGAGATTGATCGTTTCTCTTTCGCCCATTCAGGGCGAGGGCCAACGTTTCGGATGTTTTCCCAGGGCGCTGCCCTGGGCTGAATTCTTTCGGCCCTTCAGGCCGGGCCATTGTATGCCCGAGATCCCATGAAAATTGCCGATCGTCGTCATCTACATTCGCCGCCAAGCGGCGAGATGATTTGGTTCCGGCCGAAGGCCGGGCTAAGAAATCCGCGGTTATTTGTTGTTCTGAATCGCTTGGGTTGTCCGCCGCGGCGGATCGGCCGCGTTGATGAGCGGATGTTCGCGACGCCGGGCGTCGCGCGACATGAGGCCGGTTGTGTGCGAAAGGAGCGGGTTTCCGGATGCGGCTGGTCACGTTTGGCGAGGTAATGTTGCGCCTGGCGCCCGAGGAATTCCTGCGGCTTTCGCAGGCGCTTCCCGGCCGGCTGGAGGCGACGTTCGGCGGCGGGGAAGTGAACGTCGCCGTTTCGGTGGCGCAACAGGGGGGAGAGGCAGCGTTTGCGACCGTGCTGCCCGACAATGTCGTGACCGACGCCTTTGAGCGAGAATTGCGGCGGATGAGAGTCGACGCGAGCCTGGTGAAACGTTCGCCGGTCGGCCGATTCGGAGTCTATTTTGTGGAAACGGGGGCCAACCAGCGGGCCGGCACGGTGACGTACGACCGCGAACAAAGCAGCATCGCGCTCACGCCTCCGGCCGAGTACGAATGGGACGCCATCTTCGATCGGGGGACCTGGTTTCACATCACGGGAATCACGCCGGCTGTTTCGGCGTTATCGGCAGCATCGGCGATTCACGCTTTGAAGTTGGCTCGCGAAAAGAAGCTGACCGTTTCTTGCGATCTCAACTTTCGCAAAAAGCTGTGGCGCTGGAAGTCAGGAACTTCGCCGATCGAGCTGGCTCGCCAGACGATGCGCGAGATTTTGCCCTTCGTCGATCTCGTGATCGCCAACGAAGAAGACGCGGAAATGTGTCTGGGAATCGAGTCGGCCGCCAGCGATGTCGAAGCAGGCGAGCTGAACCTCGACGGATACGCCCGAGTGGGGCGAGAGATCGTGCGGCAGTTCGGGAATGTGTCGCGCGTGGCCATTACGCTGCGCGAGAGCATTTCGGCCAGCCACAACAACTGGGGAGCGCTGCTCTACGACGCCGCGGAAGATGCCGTCCATTTTGCGCCGACGGCCGACGGCCGCTACCGGCCTTACGAGATCCGCAACATCGTCGATCGCGTGGGCGCGGGGGACTCGTTCGCCGGCGGGCTCATCTTCGCCCTCAACACTCGCGGACTCGACGATGCTGCCACGGCCGTGCGTTACGCCGCGGCCGCCAGCTGCCTCAAGCACAGCATCAAGGGGGATTTCAATTACGCGACGCGGGCGGAAATCGAGTCGCTGATGGCAGGAGGCGGTTCCGGCCGCGTGCAGCGATAACGATGGGCCAGCGCAAAAAGACGTCGACCGAGCTTGCGTATTGGCTGGAAAATGCCGCGACGCCGCTGTTCGTGATCGACCCGGAGCGCAAGATTCGGGCCTTCAACAGCGGCTGCCAGCGGCTGACGGGCTGGCAGGCCGGCGAAGTTTTGGGAGAGACGTGCCATTACGCGAGCGTCCCGGAAATTGCCGGCGCCGCGGCGCTCGCGGCCAGCCTCTGCCCGCCGCCGGAGGCGTTTCTGGGAAACGAAGCGTCGGCGCCGGCGCACCTGCTTCACCGCGAGGGACACGCGCTGCCGCGCATGCTTCATTTTTATCCGCTGCGCGACGAAAAGGACCGACTAGCGGGCGTCTTGGGGGTCGTTTCGCCGGCTCCGCCGCCGATGCGTGCGGCCGAAGTTTCCCCTGCCCGACGACTTCATGCCGAGCTGTCGGCGCTGCGGATGGCGCTTCGCGCGCGGTTCGGCCCGACGTCGCTGGTCGCGCGCGGCCAGGCCATGCGGCGGATTTGCGCTCAGGTCGAGCTGGCTCAGAACAGCCAATCGCCGGTCCTTTTCGTCGGCGCTCCCGGCACCGGAAAAGAACATCTGGCGCGTGTGATTCATTTCGGCAGTCCGACCAAGGCAGGTTGGTTCGTGCCGCTCGATTGCCGAAGGCTCGGCCCCGATGAGATCGAACGGGTCTGGAACCGGCTGCTGGAATCGGTGCGCGTGTCGCCGGGTGCTGCACCGAGCACCGGACTGCAACCGGGCACGGTCTTTCTGGCGGACGTCGAATTTCTGCCGCGCGACGTGCAAGAACGTGTCGTCGGGATTTTTTCGAGCGCTGCGGGCAAACCTTCGACATCGCTCAGGCTGCTGGCATCGACGAGCCTCGCGGCGGCCGAATTTCACACGACCGACAAATTGCGCCCCGATTTCTGCGCGCTGGTGAGCCCATTGGTCATCGAATTGCCGCCGCTTTCACAGCGACCGGACGATTTGCCGATTCTGGCCCAGCACTTTCTGGAGGAGCTCAATCGTCAGGAACCCAGGCAGATCGGCGGCTTCGACGAAAAGGTCTGGCCGCTTTTGACTCGATATGCGTGGCCTGGAAACCTCGACGAGCTGGCGGCCGTCGTGCGCGAAGCGCACCTTCACGCGCACGAATCGCTCATCCGGCCCGGCGACCTGCCGTATCGTTTTCTGAATGCCTTGACGGCGCAAGAGCTGCCTCCGCCCGGAGAGCCTCCGCCGATGCTGCTTGATCCGCTCTTGTCGAAAGTCGAAACGCGGCTGATCACGCTGGCATTGGAGCGCAGCCGCAACAACAAGTCTCGCGCCGCCGAGCTTTTGGGAATCAATCGCGCCCGGTTATTGCGTCGCATCGAGCAACTGAAAATCGGCGGCGACGGTTCGAGTCCCGCGGACGCCGAACCCGATGCGCCCGAGGCCGAAGACCTCACGATGGACGACGAGGTCGCCTCATGAACGCGGCAATCCATTTGCGATTTGCAAACGCCGCGCCTGCGCTCAATCAATTTGCAATTCAATTTTCAATGGTTAATTTGCAATTCCCCTGTACAATGTCAACATTCCATCGTGCAGAACGGATTCTCCAGCAGCCTCCGCCGTGGGGGACTTCAGATTCCGCCCGCGGCACAGGCTCGATTGCTCCGGCATCGCCTTCCCGGAAGCAGTCCCCGATGAGGAGATGACGGCATCATGGCGCATCAGGCCCTGGAGGCTTGGGTCGAAGAAGTTGCGAGCCTGACCGAGCCCGCGGCGATCGAATGGTGCAACGGCTCTGAAGAAGAAAGCGCTCGCCTCAACGACCTGCTGGTTTCGACCGGCGGATTGATCCGGCTCAATCCGGAGAAGCATCCCAACTCGTTTCTGGCGCGTAGCGACCCCAACGACGTGGCGCGCGTCGAAGACCGCACTTTCATTTGCAGCCGCAACGCCGCCGAGGCCGGCCCGACCAACAACTGGCAGGACCCGCCTCAGATGCATGCGACGCTCAAGCGGCTACTGGTGGGCGCCATGCGGCGTCGGACGATGTACGTCGTACCGTATCTCCTGGGGCCGCCGGGAAGTCCCCTTTCCAAGGTGGGCGTCGAATTGACCGACAGCCCTTACGTGGTCGCCAATTTGAGAATCATGACGCGGATGGGGCAGGTGGCCCTTGAAGAGCTCGGCCATCACGGGGAATTCTCCCGCGGGCTGCACTGCGTGTCCAGGCTCGACCCGCGCGAGCGCTACATCAGCCATTTTCCCGAAGAAAATCTGGTCATCAGCGTCAACTCGAATTACGGCGGCAATGCGCTTTTGAGCAAGAAGTGCTTTGCCTTGAGGCTGGCCAGCGTTCTGGCGCGGGACGAAGGCTGGCTCGCCGAACACATGCTCATTTTGTGCCTCACCGATCCCTCCGGCCGCAAGACGTACATGACGGCCGCGTTTCCATCGGCGTGCGGCAAGACGAACCTGGCCATGCTGGTTCCCCCCGAGCGCTATCGCGATGC
>DATGKC010000247.1:0-2145 GCA_035294845.1 Planctomycetaceae bacterium
TTGGAAAAAAGCTCTTCCAGTTCGGGCAGGGGAGTGACGGGATGAGAATCGACGTGAAAGGAAATCTCTACACGACGACCGGCGGCAAGGTTTACATTTACAGTGCCGACGGCAAGAAACTGGAACAGATCGACCTGCCAGAGGGTCCCGCCAATGTCTGCTTCGGCGGAGATGATCTGAGGACGCTATTCATCACGGCCAGCACGTCGCTCTACCGTATCCGCATGAAGAATCCCGGTGCAAAACCGGTCGGCGCGAAATGGTGAAGTTCAGGATGCAGAAGAGGTCGATGCCATCAACAGCGCCTTGGAGCTTGAGCGGCACGGCCAGCGGCGCTCGAAGTTGCTGTCAGAAGTCGTGCGCTGCATCTTCCCCAAGAGACTCCGCGATTCGCTTCTTTCGGCTTCCAGGAGATGAGCTTGAGCCAGCGCGCATGCGACACTTTCCGACCGACGGCGGCCACAGCCAATGGCGTTTGCCGAAGCGCCGACGCGCGAACTTATCGAGAGCTGTGGCTGACTGCGGCTTCGCCGGCGGTGGTGATGTCTTGGGCGCCTGCGGCTTCGAAGATCTTTTTGGCGCGATCGGTTTCGTCCGAGTCGTCGGAGTGAACTGAGATCAGCGCATTCCCGCTCCGTACTTTGCCTTCGTAGCGCTTGGCCTCGAATTCGGGAATGCCCAGGCCCACGAGGGCGCCCGTCAGTCCGCCGATCGCTCCGCCGGCTGCGGCGCCGCTCAGGGCAGCCATGATGGGGCCGGCCGCAATCAGGGGGCCCAGTCCCGGAATCGCCAGGGTTCCAATGCCGGCCAGCCAGCCGAGGGCGCCTCCCAATACGGCGCCTGTCCCCGCTCCGGTCGCCGCCCCTTCCGGCGCCTTCGTGTTGTGTTCGTGGGCAAAATCACGCGTTCCTTCTTGATCGGCCATGAGGACCGAGATGTCGTTATTCGAGAATCCGGCGGCTTTGAGCTGGTCGACAATTTTTACGGCTTGCATCGTGCTGGCAGTGCAAAGGACAGACTTGGACATTTGGATTCTCCCATAAATGTGAAAGTGAGCGCGCGGCAGTGGTTACTTCTTTTTCACTTCGAGATCGTTCGTGACATTCCCGGCGCCGGCAACTTTGACGGCGATGTCGTGAATCTTCTGTTTCTCGTCGTCCGATTCGACCGGCCCTCTCAGTGTCACCTGGCCGTCTTGAGTGATGATTTTGACATTTTCCGCATCAGTCGACAGTTTGGAATCGACGACGGCTTTGCGGATGTCGGCGGTCGTCTTCACATCGGACTTCTTTTCGTTCTGATCAATGGGCGTTTTCGCCTCCTTGTCGCGGTCGCGCACATTGACGGCGGTGTTGTCGCGGTCGACCGGCTTGTTGGCAGTTACGGTGCTGGGCGACCCCGAGTTCGACGTGCCCGACGTTGACGGATTTTTATTTTCAGTGCAACCAGCGATCACTAAAGCCGCGACAGCCAGATATCGCATCGGGATCTCCTTTGGATATGTCCATAGAAGCAGGTTGCCATTGCAGCACCGCAAAGCCCATACCACGAACACGCCATGACTCGCGAACCCCCTATTCTTTTCGGCGACATCCGCGAATTTGGCTGCATGGAAAATCCGAGAGTCTAACATTCGATGGCTGAAACGATCGTGCGGCGACCGTCTGGCGGCTGCCAAACTGCTCGGCGATGTGCCGCGTGGCGTCTGCATTGCCGCATTGAGAACTGGCCACGGCCGCGCATCGTCCCCCGCCGTCGATCCTAACTGGGCGTGTCCTGGCGTCCGGCGTGTGGCCATTGACATGCCAACCTCGGCGACACATTATCAATGAGATGTGGTCGTGAACCAGAAGTTCGACGAGAGGGCGAGAAAGAGCTGCGGTGGGAGCAATGATTGCGTTGGATCATATCGGTGTGCCGGCTCAAAATGCCGCAGCCTCGGCCTCGTTCCTCTCCGAGATTTTGGGACTGGCGCCCGCTACGCCTGATGGACCAGAAGGCGAGATGCGCTGCCTTCCCATCGGGCAATCCGGTCGGCTCCTCTTTTGTCCTGTGGAAAGCGTGACGCCCCAGCATATCGCCTTTCGCGTCGATCCCCCCACTTTTAGCGAATTGGTGAACCGGCTGCGGAGGCGTGGGGTGGCA
>DATGKC010000248.1:0-2648 GCA_035294845.1 Planctomycetaceae bacterium
CAGGCGATGATCATGAACGATGCAACCGCCAGCGCATGCCGGGAGTTGACCGCGACCGGTAGAGGCGAGAACCACAACGCAACGGGCACTGCGATCGTTAGGGCACCGCCAATCGCTCTGCGGGTCGCAGGCCCTCTACGAACGCTTTCGATCGGAGGCGCCGCTCGAGCGGTTTGTTCCGTGGTCCCCACTACCGAGCTTGTCCTTCAGTCGTTTCCCTTTGTGCCGACGGAAGCCGACTCACTTTGGCCGCCGGCCATCGGAATTCGGAGTTGGATTTTCTTGCGGAAAGAATTGTGGCACCAGAAAGCTCAAAACTCCATTCCTCACGCTGTCAGAAACATAAATTTCCCCGTCTTTCGGGTTCAGGGCCAGGCCCACCGGGTGAATCAAGCCGCTAAAAGGGCCGCGAATCATCGCCAGGGGCGCTACGTCCCCGTCATCTGTAATGTTCCAAACACCCATGAAACCTAGAATCGGATTCAGCCACGGATCGTCGGGTACCTCTTTCGCATCGGGTCTCAGCGTGACGCCGTCATAAAGATTCTGATGAAAATGATTGGAAGCTGCTAAAAAGGTGCGGCCCTTATAAAACTCCATTTGCCAGGGCTCATCGGTTATTCCGGTCTTCGGTCCCGCGATTCGGCCGCGAGGCGCAGCGTCTCCGTTGTCCTCGCGATTGAAAATCAGGATTTCGTGCGTATTCGCGACGGCGAGCAGATTTCTATCCGGATCGACGGCGAGTCCCACAACATGACCGAGTTCCGTTTTTGGCCCCTCGATCACTCGAACCGGCGTGGCATCTCCGTTTGCATCCCAGCGAAACACGTTGATGCGCCTTCCCGTCAGGCTGGCAACGAGAATCTCTCGATTCTGCAAATCCAGACTCACGGCGTGCGGCGTCACCAAGTGCGTGTGAGGCCCCTGAATCACGCGCAGCGGATGCTCGGAACCGGCAGCCCCCGCGCGAAACACCAGAACGGCATCCGCCAAGGCGTTCGGCACCGCGATCTCATCGCGCGTTGGATCGTAGGCCAGCCCGTGAATCGTGCGCCCCAGCATCGTATTTTGTCCCGTGATCAGCCGGGTCGGCGCTGCAGCTCCGTTTGCCAGCCTGGCAAACACCGCGATGCGCGGCTGGGTCACTCAGTTGGGCACCAAAAGCTGGTCGCGTTTCGAGTCGTACGCAAGGGCCATGGGATTGCCAAACCCGGGCGTGGGCGTTCCCGCTGGAGCGCTCCTGATGACCCGCTTGGGCGCCACGTTGCCGCGCGCTCCGCTGTCAAATGCAAGAGCGGCATGATCGCCCCAGTTCGATACCCAAATTTCGCCTTTCTGTGGATCCACGGCAACGCCCATGGGACGGCTGATGCCGGTTCGATCGCCGCGAATCACGCGTACCGGGGCGGCATCGCCGTTACTATTTCGGCTAAAGATCAAAATCGAGCTGTCGCCGTTGTTTGCGACCACGATCGTGTCATGCTGCGGGTCGGACGCGACACCCATCGGCCAATCCAGGCTCGTTCGGGAGCCTTGAATGATACGCAGCGGCTTCGCATCGTCTCTTGCGGTCGCCGCAAAAATCCGAATGGAAGGAGGACGCGACTCGCCCGCCTCCTCTTCGTCTTCGACGACGAACGACGGCGCACAGCCGCCTCCCGTGTTTTTCACCACTCCCCTGAAGTTACCGTGATTTGCGACGCCGATCTCGCTGTGCGATTCGTCCCAATAGATGCCGTGCGGATCGGCCAATCCGGTGGCCTGCCCGCGTATGATTCGCATCGGAGCTTCCACGCCTTTCACCTGCCGGCGATAGAAGACAATTGTGTTTTGCACTTCGACAGTGACGGCGATCTGGTCGGCTCTATCGCCGAGCGCCAGACCCCAAGCCTGATGCGGAACGGAAAATACCCGCGCGGGTTTCACATTACCCGAGGCGCTGTAGGGCATCACCACGACCGTATCTTCGATGTCGTTGTTTGCCGTATAAATCTCTTGATGTTGTGGATCGAGGAGAATTCCCGCAATCATCCCAAGAAAGGTATCCGGGCCAACGATCTGACGTATCGGAACGCTCGTATCGCCTGGGCTCGCTCCCCCTTTGCTCGCTCCGGCGCGGTCGTAGAGCAGCAGACTCTTGCGGTTTGGATCGCTCATTGCCACAAGGCCGTTGGCAGCGTCTACGGCGATACCGTTAAACGCGGGAAACGGGTCGGCAATCATCCGGATGGGAGGTATGTCCTGGGAAGCGGGCTTGGTGGATTTACTTTCCTGGAGTGCAGTCTGTGACAGCGCGCTGAACGTCGCGAGCAATGCGAACCCAAGCACGCATGCAGCGGCTGGCTTCTTGGTCATTGCTTCTTGGCGGGAAAGAATTCCGGCATATAGTACGAATACATCCCGTTCGACACGCTGTCGATCGTATAGACTTCGCGGTCTCCGGGATTCAGGGCCACGCCCGCGGGCCACACCATTTCGCTCGCCGGTCCCTTGATCACACCGCGCGGCGGCACGTCCCCGTTATCGTTGATGTCCCAAACCCCAATGAATCCGGGCTTATCGGGATTCCATGGCGAAGGCGACGACGATTCGAACCGATAGGATTCGACATTATTCTTCACGGCCACGAAAATCTTGCCCTGCTCGGG
>DATGKC010000249.1:0-3042 GCA_035294845.1 Planctomycetaceae bacterium
GATAGCGAGGGGCAGTGGCCCATTCCGCCCGAAGAAGTCACGCTCCCCGAGTTGCTCAAGGCGCTGGGCTACACGACAGGCGCCTTCGGCAAATGGGGATTGGGACCTCCCCGGACGACGGGCGACCCATTGCGACAGGGCATCGACCGCTTCTTCGGGTACAATTGCCAGGGAGTCGCTCACAATTTCTATCCCACCTATCTCTGGGACAATTCACAGCGCCGGCCCCTCAATAACCCGGCATTCCCGTCGAACCAGAAGCTCCCCGAGGGGGCCGATCCCAATTTGCCCGAGAGCTACGCTCGCTATACCGCAAACGAGTACGCGCCCGACCTCATCAACGAGCAGGCGCGCCAATTCGTTCGCGACAACAAAGACCGACCGTTCTTCCTCTATTATCCCACGACAGTGCCTCACCTGGCCCTTCAGGTTCCTGACGATTCGCTGCGCGAATATCTGGGCAAGTTTCCCGAAGAGCCCTACTTGGGGAATCGCGGGTATCTGCCGCAACGCGCGCCGCACGCGGCCTACGCGGCGATGGTGACGCGCCTCGATCGGGAAATCGGCCGCCTGATCGATCTGGTCGAAGAGCTGGGCCTCGCCGAGCGCACGCTGTTTGTCTTCACTTCCGACAACGGCCCAGCCGCCGACCGACACGGCGGGACTGACAGCGACTTCTTCGAAAGCGCGGGCAAGTTTCGCGGAAAGAAAGGCTCGCTTTATGAAGGCGGAATTCGTGTGCCCTGCATTGTGCGCTGGAAACGGCGCATCGCCGCCGGCAGCGAGTCGTCGCGCGTCACCGGTTTTGAAGACTGGCTGCCGACGTTGCTCGAACTCATCGGCGCTAAGGAGCAGGTCCCCTCCAATCTCGACGGCATCAGCTTCGCTCCCACCCTGCTCGGAAAACAGCAAGAACCACGCCCTTTCCTCTATCGCGAGATCACTGAAAGCGGGGGCCAGCAATGCGTGCGCGTCGAAGATTGGAAGGCCGTTCGGCAGCGGCTCAATCCCGGACCGCGCGACAAACTCTCGCCCGGCGCCGTCGAGCTTTACGATTTGAAGAACGATCCGTCGGAAACGACCGACGTGGCGTCGTCGCATTCCGACGTGGTCGCGCAATTGTCGAAACTGTTGACAGAACAGCACGTCAAGTCCGATGTCTTCCCGATGCGCGCCCTGGATGATCGCCGGGAGTAGGTCCTCACGTAGGGCAAGCGTCTCGCTTGCCCGTCCCTGTTTGCGAACCCCCATCTCACGCCTGCCCGCACAAGCGAGACGCTTATGCTACGGTCTCGCTCCCAGACTCTGCCTGGTAGTGCACTGCCCTCGAGGCTCCGCCCGGCTCCGCCTCGACCCGCGACGAACGCCGTCCAACAAAAACACAACGCGGCTGTCGTTCCTCCAATGTTGGCGACTTTCGCCGCCCGATCCCCGCGCGCCCGACTGCCATTCCATCGCCTGCGTCGCCGGGCGTAAAATCACGGCATGCTGCGACTGCCCTGGAGGCGGTTGAAGGTCGGTGAGTGAACACGCTGCGGATAGCATAAAAAACGAAAATCACATAAGGAGTGATCGTGGCACCGTATCGCGCGTTGAAACGGAATACCGATCTGGCGGGTGGGCGCATCTGGGCGGCAATCGCGATCGCCGGCGTCATTTGGTCCGTTATCTCTGCCGCCTTTGCAGGAAATTCCGACGAGGGCCGTGGCCTTGTCCCAAAGACGGCAACAGAATGGACGATCGTCATCACGATCACGTCGAATAATCCAGTCGAACCACTCGACCGGGTCACTGTTTGTCATGACGGCGGGCTCAAGATCGAACGCACCACCAAACGCAACGGCAAGGTCGAATTTTTGCATCAGGAAACGCTGAATGGCGAGCAGACGAAACTCGTCTTCGCGGCGGCGGCAAATACGATAAACGGATTCGAGCTGGATCGCCGACTCTACAAGCAAGTCTACGATGCAATCAAAGTAGAGGTGTCGGTATCGACGAGCCGGCGCGGCGTGACAGTCAAGTTTGACGATCTGTTCAAAATCAAGGATGCCGGTCATGAGTTAGATACGATTATTGAAATGTTTAACGCCCGGCTGAAGACCCAGAGGAAGATCGGATGAGGGGCTCGAAAGCCTGGTTCGCCAGCGCCCCAAGTGCCTGTGGCACACAAATCGACTCATCCAGGCAGCCGCGTCGGGAGCATGCATCGTGGGAAACATTGGTCCAGAGCGGCCTCAACGACCGACCTTTGAGGGGTCGCGCGACGATGTGGAACGCGCCTTGTGGGACTGGTTCGTCGAACTGCAGTCTTGGGAACTGCAGCTCCTTCGCGCTGGATTGCCGCTCGACGAGGCGGCCAACGAATATGAGGCGCTGATTCGGGAGGGCGGCAGCAGGTTAAAGACTCATTCCGAGACGGCAAACCGCGTCATGAAAGCGAATTGCTGGATGGCGAGCTTCTCACAAAAACTTGGCAACTGCTACCGGCGTCTCCGCCGCCATGCCGATGCAATCAATGCGCTCGGAGATGCGAAACGCGTCAAGCCCGGCGACATCGAAACTCTCGAGGATTTTGTAGAGTGTCTGCTGGAAGCCGGTGATGTCGAGACGGCGATCTTCGAGATTAATGAGTTTGATCGATCGTGTGTGCGGAACACGAGAGGATCAACGGCTGCGAAGGTGCTCGAATGGGCACTGGGGAATAGCAGCGTCGCGCTGGGAATCGATGCGACCCTCTTGAAGCACTGCGTCTCGCTGCTGGCCAAGTATCCCGACGAGAAGGCAAAATGGCTCGCACATCTGGCGAAAGAAGCGAGCGGGGAAAGGGAAAAGATCCATCAATGAGGGCACATCAGGCGGTCTGGGTAAAGCTTGACCGACCGCGTCGCAATGAATGTGTCGATATGCCGCGAAATCGGGTCTTCGCCCGCCTGATATCGGTCCTCAAAAAAGCCGCAAAGTTGAAATCCGGCGTCAAGCTGGCCGCCGATCTGGTCGGCGAGCGTGTGCCCGAACTCCAGGGGCGCACCCTGTCCCGCACGC
>DATGKC010000250.1:0-6270 GCA_035294845.1 Planctomycetaceae bacterium
TGGTTGATCGTTTCTCGCACAGTGGCGCAAGTCGTTTTCATTCAAACGCCGCCGTTCTTTTTACGAAGGAACCGCAGCCAGCGCGGCAGCTCGGCTTGCGCGGTCGCCGCCTGGGCATCAGCCAGTCGGCGCTTGAGCGAATCGAGAATCTTGCGCGCCCAGAGGAATTCGGTGGCCAGAATTGCCAGGCCCAGCGGGATCACGACGACGGCCGGACCGGGCCCCACAATCATCACCACGCCGACCGCCAGCACGCTGATGCCGAGCACGAATACGATCGCCCGCCGCGCGAACTTCAACATCGTCGCCGTGTATCCGCCTTCCGACGACACGACCGGCACAGGCTTTTGCAGCTCGTTCGGTTTCACGATCTGGGGCAATCGCATATTCACGGACATGGCCCAACTATGCAGTGTCCATCCTGTAATTATACGCGAGAGAAGCCGTCAGCGATCACAAAAATCCAGCCCAACGCACGAGCAAGCGAGACGCTTGCTCTACGTAGCATAAGCGTCTCGCTTGTGCGTCCCACCGAATCAAAGAAGGTCTCAAAGAAGGTCTCAAAGAAGGTCACATAGGAGGTCACGCAAAACCTCAATATTCCTCGAGAATTCATCAAAGGAGGTCAGCGCGCCCAAAGAAGGTCAACCTGGCGCCAAGCTTGAACCGTTTGAATTCGCCTCGCGCATCCCTGTGAATTCGGCCATAACCTGGGCAGCAGCAGCGATAAGCGTCTCTTTTCGGAGTCTCGCTCGATCCAACCGCGCGCCACTTTTGCGCGTTTTGGCGCCGCGCCCGTTTCGTCCCGCTGCTTTGCCGTTCGTGATGCGCTTTGTCCCGTTTTTCTCATGCCGATCGTTCACGCCGGCAATAACCGCCGTCTCCTGCCGCAATGTCCAGCACCACCATCCTGCGAAGCCGAAACCCTGGCGATACGCGCGGATTCCCAGCCGTCGCCTTGCTCGCCGCAGCGTGTGTGCCGAATACCCGCATTCCCGCGCCCGCCGGTGTATCGACGAAGCCGGCAAGTCTTCTTCACGCAACGTCTCTTGCAGCCATTGCATGACCTCGCGCAATATGCTCGCGGCATCTTCACTTCCGCCCGGACGGCATGCCGAAAGGGGCACGCTCTCGGTCTCTGCGCCCCAAGCCAATGTGCCGTCGACGATCTCGAACGGCAGCCATTTTGGTTCGCGGCAGAAACTCATCCGCACCGGCGCCAAAAACCGCCCTGACTCTCGATCCTGGTCGAGCACCGTGTTGAATAAACAGCGGACCGCCTCCGAGCGCCGATTTCCCGATTCGCCGCCTGATCCCTGCCGCGCCGAGCGCGCCGTCGCCACGATTGCGAGGCCGCACCGTGCCGCCAGTTCGTCCAGGCTCCTGAGAGTCTGCGTCAAGCTCTCTCCGTTGCGGCAGAATTCCGGCAAGGGGTCGATCACCACCAGCCGCGCCTCGTGCCGCCGCGCCGTGAATTCCAGTTGTCCCAGATCGTGCGGAAAGCTCAGCGGCCGCTCGGAGCGCGACTTGCCGCGATCGGAGATCACAGGATCGATCGTGGCCACGCCCTCGAGAATCACGATTCGCTCGAAATCGGCCCCCGTTCGCGCCAGCCGCGGCCAGAGCGTGTCTCCTTTTCGGTCTTCGCCATAGACGTAGATGACGTTTCCGGCCAATTCCGGCCCCTGCGCCGCGCCGGGCCACGCCGCCCCGCGCGAAACTCGAGCCGCAAGATCGGCCGCGACAAATGATTTTCCCGATCGGCCGACGCCTTCGACCAACGTCAGTCGGCCCAAGGGAATGCGCTTTGGCCACAGCCAGCGAATCGGCTCAATATCCAACAGCGAAAAATGATCAAGCCGCGCCGTTTCATAGACTTCGCGGTCGCCGCGCTGCACGCGGAACACGCCGTTTTCATCGACATCGGCATTGGGAATAAGACCCCGCCAATGGCCCGCTTCCGGCGCATCCTCAAGGCCTGACTTGCTTTCGGTGATTGCGACCGTCGTTTCAGATGCCCCATTCGCTTCGATCGACATAGATGGCCCTCCTATATCAATTCTGATCCCGAATGCGAATTCGACAATCCCAATTCGCGCAAATTCAGCAAAGAAAAAAATAATCGTCGTATCTCATTGACCGCCGTGCGCTTAGCGCGCCGGAGCAAGCGAGACGCTTGCTCTACGTAGCATAAGCGTCTCGCTTGTGCCGTCCCATCGCCCGCCGCCCGTCTTCAATTTGCAATTTGCAATTTTCAATGGCCAATTTGCAATTCCCTAACCTTGGCGCGCCGCCAACGAGCAAGCGAGACGCATGCTCTACGTAGCATAAGCGTCTCACTTGTGCCGTCGCCTTTCGTCGCCGGGCGGTTGAGCGAATTAATTCGCCCGGCTAATCTTTCGCTAGCCCGTCCGGCGTGCCCCGCTTACTTGTCGGCAAAAAGAGGAATCATTCCATGCGTCGCCAATCCCTCGATCTTTTACAACGGGATGATCTCGCCGCTCATGCCCTACGCGATCCGCGGCGCGATCTGGTACCAGGGCGAGTCGAACCACAACCGCCCCGCGCTGTACAAAGAGCTGTTTTCAGCCATGATCCGATCGTGGCGCGACGGTTGGGGCCAGGGGGAATTCCCGTTCCTCTTCGTGCAGATTCCTCCCTGCGGAAAGAACATGGCGGAAATGGGTTTTGCCGAAGTGCGCCAGGCTCAATTGCGAACGAGCCTCGAGGTTCCCCGCACAGCCATGGTGACCACGACCGACGTCGGCGACGAAAAGGACATTCACCCACCGCACAAGGACGTGGTGGGCGGCCGACTTGCATTGGCGGCGCGGGCCGTGGCCTACGGCGAACAGGTCGAGTTCTCGGGGCCGATTTATGACCGCATCGAGGTCGAACGCGACCGAGCCACCCTCCGTTTCAAACACATCGGCGGCGGCCTGGTCGCCCGGGACGGGCCGCTGCGCGGCTTTGCCATCGCCGGCCCGGATCTCAAGTACACGAGTGCCGAAGCCGAGATCCGCGGCGACCGCGTCGTCGTCTGGAGCCGCGATGTCGATCAGCCGACCGCGGTGCGATTCGGCTGGGCCGATTTTCCGGTCGTTAACCTTTGGAACAAAGCAGGATTGCCCGCGTCGCCTTTCGAGGCATCGACGAAATAGCGAAGTTTGGAAGACGAGCAAGCGAGACGCTTGCTCTACGTAGCATAAGCGTCTCGCTTGTGCATCCCACCGCCCGTCCCCGCTTTCATTTTGCAATTTTCAATTTTCATTTTTCATTTTTCAATTCCCTAACCTCTGGCCCGCAGGCGCCGCCCCCAACGGGGGCGCATATCGCAGCCCAGGGTCGCGCAGCGCACCCTGGGTCTGAGTGCCTTCGCCCGGTCAACCCCAAGCGGGGTTGCATCATCGTTCCCAAACGCGCTAGCGGCGTTCCGAGACTCGCCCCCTTCGATGGAGCGCCTTCGGCGTACGTGTTTCTGCTCGACGGCTTCCCCAAGGTGCGCTGCGCGACCTTGGGCTTTGAGATGAAACCCCGTTCGGGGTTATAGGTGAAGCGCGGCGCTACTTTTATTAACTCGCTTGGATCTCCAGTCCTTCATTCGTCATTCGTGCCCAAGTCAACGACCTCATGCCACCAAAAAGACCCCTCGGCAACCGCTGCCGCATCGATGTCCTTGACCGCCGCGCGCAAGCGGTCCAGTTCAACGTTTTAGAAAACGCACGAACGGAAATCTTTTTCGTGTGGTTCGTGTGGTTCGTGGTTCTCTCCTCAAATTGTTGCGCCGTGGAACTGGCAGAAAAAACCGTGAAATCTACTTGGTTCCGGCCGCAGGCCGCGTTGGGAAATCCATCGTTCCCAGGCCCTTTGTCTCTGTGCCTCTGTGGTTTTTCTCTCGTCGAGCGCGAAAAGAAATTGAAACACAGAGGCCACAGAGCCTGGTGTTGTTCACAGCGCTGGAAGTCGCATTCGGCGTTTCAGTGATTGCCGCGTCTACGTAGCATAAGCGTCTCGCTTGTGCGCCGATCTGCTCGGAATCTGGGCTTTTGGCTTGCGAAACAACGCGTTCTCCCGCAGAATCCGAAGACCATCGAATTGCGCGGGTGGTTCACTTGCAAACGAAAGGCAACGCCGTGGCGCCGCACCGATTTCTTCAGAAGTGGATCGTTCCGATGTTCGCCGGCCTGGCTTTCCTGGCGGCCTCGGCCAGGGCCGACGATCCGTGGATCATTTTGAACGGCACGGAAGGGCCGGGCAAAGGCAAGCACATTGTGCTCGTGAGCGGAGACGACGAATACCGTTCGGAAGAAGGCCTCCCGCAGCTTGCGAAGATTCTGGCGAAACACCACGGCTTCAAGTGCACGGTTTTGTTCGCCATCGACCCGGCCAGCGGCGAGATCAAGCCCGATTTTCAGGAAAACATTCCGGGCCTGGAGGCGCTCAAGTCGGCCGATCTCATGGTGCTGTTCACGCGCTTTCGAAATCTGCCCGACGATCAGCTCTCACACATCGTCGATTACGTCAATTCCGGGCGGCCCATCATCGGCATGCGAACAGCCACACACGCCTTCAACCTCACCGGCCCGTCGAAGTTCAAGAATTACACCTGGACGAGCACCGAACCCGGCTGGGAGGGCGGCTTTGGCAGGCAGGTGTTGGGCGAGACCTGGATTTCGCATCATGGAAATCATGGCAGCCAAAGCACGCGCGGCATCATCGCGCCCGACATGAAAGACCACCCGATTCTGCGCGGGATCAAGGATGGCGACATCTGGGGGCCGACCGACGTTTACGGGGTGAGCCTGCCGTTGCCCGGCGATTCGAAGCCGCTGGTTTTGGGGCAGGTCCTGGAAGGGATGAAGCCCGACGACAAGCCGGTGGAAGGGAAGCAGAACGAACCGATGCTGCCGATCGCATGGATCAAGTCGTATACGGGCTCGAGCGGAAAGACCGCGCGCGTCTTCGCCACGACGATGGGCGCTTCGCAAGACCTCGAAAGCGAAGGTTTGAGGCGGCTGTTGGTCAATGCCTGCTTCTGGGGCCTGGGCCTGGAGGACAAAATCGCCGCTCGCACAAACGTCGACCTCGTAGGGGAATATAAGCCCAGCCCGTTCAAATTCGGCGGGTACGTCAAGGGAAAGAAGCCGGCGGATTATGCGCGGTGAGAACGCCGCGGTGAGAAACGTGAATGGGCGAACAGGAAAAAGAAGTCACTTGGCGTAACCCAACAGTTGCATGGCGGTCGAATTCTCCGGTTGGTCCCAAAACAAGTCGTGCAAGTCATCGGGCATTTCGTCGCGGTGCGATCCTGCCACGCCGCGTCGAAAGAATTCAGCATCGAGTGCGTGCAGGTCGCCGAACGACGGAATTGTTGGGTCCGCGACCGGAACGAGGTCGGGCGCGACCCTTGATACGGCGCGCTGGACGGCCCCGCATGGATTGATCACGAGGTCCTCGTACCTGAGCAACGCGACCGGCGCACCGGCGTTGAGCCAACTCAGGACATTGCCCCCCCATTTCCCCGAACTGGGCTGGCCTTCAATGTAGGCGCGAGTGATTTCGTCGCGGAGCAATCGTGGGAAGAGCCAGTCGCTTTGCTCCGTCGCGGGAAATGAGGACGCGCGAAGTCTCGCTTGCGAGACGACCGCGTCGCGGCCGTCGCGAACCAAATAAATGGCCGGATACCCGTCCGTCTTGCGTCGCTTGTGAGTCTTCACGAAATACACGTCGCCGCTGTCGGCCATCAGCGAACGGTTGCCAGGTTTCTCGCGATATCCGACGAGGGAAGGGCCGACTCGCTGCGCGACCGGATCATCATCGTCATACACGCTATATGTCGGCACCCGGTAGACCTGTCGCAAGACAATACGAAGGAACGTGTTGCCCGAGCGAGGGTACGATGCCAGCCAGACAATCATGACCGCGCCGACATCGCACCGAGAATTCCTAGAATCGCTAGGAACGTCCACAACGAAAGCGGAATCCAAGGCCGGCGACGCCGTGGTTTATCCACTTCGACGTTAGGATACGCGGTGTCAACCATGGTGCCAGTCTACCGCCAGAAAAACGGACAGTAAATCGCAGCGACTCGCCGCGCGAGAACCTCCCTTGACTGCCGCGCGCCGCCGCGGTATACTTTGCATTGTAAAGTAAATGGATTTCGGGCTTCCCTTCGTTCACTGCGGAGCGGCATGGCTATGGAGCTTCGTGAGGCGCTCGACCAGGTTTCGGAAATCCGCTTGCAGATCGCTCGGACCGAGGCGTTTCGCG
>DATGKC010000251.1:0-5507 GCA_035294845.1 Planctomycetaceae bacterium
GAAGGCGCTTGAAGGACGGCCAACTTGAAACTCGACGAATTATTGGAAGATTTCGAAGGAGCCGAACCCGAAGAAGCGCTGGAAATGCTGGTCGATTTTGCTGGAAAACTGCCTCCCCTCTCAGCGGGGAAAGCTGCACAGGGAGAGCCGGCAAGCTGCCGGATCCAGGAATGCCAGACTCCGGTCTATCTCTGGACCGCGGTCGCCGACGGCAAGGTTCGACTCGAGGCCCTCGTCCCCGAGCAATCGCCGACTGTGCGGGGTTTTGTCGCCTTGCTGGTCGAGGGGCTTGGCGGCGCCTCACCTGAGGAAATCGCCCGCCTTCCCGACGATTTTCTTCCGCTTCTGGGACTCTCGGCAACATTGGGCATGACGCGGCAGCGGGGCTTCCGCGGGATTGTTTCCCGCATCAAACGGGAAGTGGCGCAAGACGCGACGAAAAGTCGGGGTTAGAGAGGATTTCCCCAAAAATCGGCTGTTTTTTTGCATTCCCCTCTCGCAATGTGGGCAGAATTGGTTACTCTAATAGATGCTGCGGCAAACGCTCGTTCCCGCCTTTTGATTACCCCGCCTGTTGCAATACGACCGCAGATGCACGCTGTTTCTATGGACCGGAGAAATATCTGATGATGCAGCTCGATAACGCTGTACCCCGCCTGCTCCCCTCGGGAGAATTGCCGCGATATACTTTTGTGCCCGGCAGCGGGTCGCCCCACCCGATTCGTGATCCGCGCGGTCATAGCCACAATCGCAAGCAACCGCCTCCGGTTGCCCTCGATACCGAGACGTGGGCCGAAAACCGCTGGTACTTGTGGGCCATCGACCTGTTCAACCTGGGGTTCTATTGGGAAGCCCATGAAGAATGGGAACGGTTGCTCCGCGCGACCGGCGCCGATTCGACTTGTGGGAGGTTTTTGAAGGGCCTGATCAAGCTGGCGGCCGCGGGAGTCAAGGTTCGAGAACATAGCCTGCACGGCGTGCGGCGGCATGCTGCGTCGGCCGGCGAAGTCTTTGCCGACGTGGCTGCCGAAGCGAGCACCGAGTTTTTCTGCGGCCTGGAATTCACCAAGCTGCAGTATGCGGCCGATCGCGCTGCGCAGCTCGTTTACAAAGATAGCTATCCGACCGGCAAGCCCGTGCGCGTATTTCCGTTTCTATTGCAGCCGAACCCGTTGCCGTTGGCGTACTAGATGGTCGAAGTTGCGCAGGAGGCGATCCTGTTGGGGCCCGAGGAGCACCCTGCTTACAGCCGGCAATGGTACGAGGCGTTCCGCGACAGCTTGGGCGAAGGGGTGTGCCGGCAGTTGGGAATCTACGCCGTGCCCGACGATTTGGTTTTGTCGGTGGTGATTCCCGTCTATAACGAACGGGCCACATTGCTCGAGCTTGTCGAGCGCGTCCGGGCGGTGCCGATCCGCAAGCAGATCATTCTTGTTGACGACGGCAGTCGCGACGGCAGTCGCGACGTGCTCCGCGAGCTTCAGGCCGAACCCGGCGAAGATCGCCTCAATGCGCTCAAAATCGTCTTTCATGAAGTCAACCAGGGAAAAGGCGCGGCCCTGCGGACCGGCTTTCAGCACGCTGCCGGGCAGCTTGTAATCGTGCAGGACGCCGACAACGAATACGACCCCACCGAATACCCGCGCCTGTTGCAGCCGCTTGTCGAGGGGAAGGCCGACGTAGTCTACGGGTCGCGGTTCCTGGGGGGCTACTCGCACCGGGTGCTCTATTTTTGGCATTACCTGGGGAACCGCTTTCTGACGATGCTCTCGAACAGCATGACGAACCTCAATCTCACCGACATGGAAACGTGTTACAAGGTTTTCCGCAGTGAAGTCCTCAAAGAAATCCTTCCCACGCTGAAGCAAAACCGCTTCGGGTTCGAGCCCGAAATCACCGCCAAAATCGCCCGCCGGCATTGCCGCATTTATGAGCTGCCGATCAGTTATTCGGGGCGCACATATGAGCAGGGCAAAAAAATCGGCTGGCGCGACGGTTTCAAAGCGCTGTGGTGCATCGTGCGGTACGCCATCGCCGATTGAAGTCGTGCGTCTCAGGTGCCATATGCCTCTCTACCGATACTTGTGCGTTGCTTCGACTGTGGTGGCCGTCGTGTGGGCGCCCAAACTGGCTGCGGCTGCCGACGCGAAGTCGGCGGCTTCGCAGACCGCGGCGCTGCTTGACGAAGATTTTTTCCTGCAAGGCGAATACGCCGGTACGATCGTCGCCGATGGTGTGCCGGCCTGGACCGGCCTGCAAGTCGTGGCGCTCGGAAACGGCGACTTTCAGGCAGTGGAATACGCCGGCGGGCTTCCCGGCAACGGCTGGGACATGCGGACCCGGCGAAAATACACGGGTCGCAAGTCATCAGGCGGGAAGGTCGAGCTGGCAGGCTCCACCGGCCGCTTTGTCGTCTTTAAGGGCGCGGCAGCAGCGGTTGACGCCCAGGGCAAATCGCTGGGCCGGTTGAAAAAGTTCCAGCGCGTCAGCCAAACGCTACGGGCCGCTCCGCCGCCGGGCGCCCTGGTCCTCTTTTCGGGCCGCGACGCGCGGCAATTTAAGTCCGGAATCGTCACCCCCGACCACCTGCTCGTGGCTGGGGCGGAAACGAATAAGGCATTTCAGGATTTCACACTGCACCTGGAATTTCGCACGCCCTACATGGCCGCCGCCCGCGAACAAGGACGCGGCAACAGCGGCGTCTACATTCAAGGACGATATGAAGTGCAAATTCTCGACTCGTTCGGTTTGGAGGGGGCCGACAACGAGTGCGGCGGGCTCTATAAACAGCGTGCGCCCCTGCTCAACATGTGCTTCCCGCCTCTGTCGTGGCAGACCTACGACATCGACTTTACCGCCCCCCGCTTCGACGCCTCGGGCAAAAAGACCCAAAACGCCCGCATCACGGTCCGTCACAATGGCATCGTGATTCACAAGGACGCGCCCCTCACGGCCAAGACCGGCGGCGGAGCACAAGAAGGGCCCGATGCGCGACCCTTGCTTCTTCAGGACCATGGGAACCTCGTGCACTTCCGAAATATCTGGCTCGTCGAAAGGCCCGCAGCCGCCTACTCGCAGGCGGGAGTGTGGTCCGCTGGGTGCTCGCTGTGCCCATAAGGCCGTGAATAAACTTGGAGTGAATAATTCTCCAAGAATAATTTTTTTTGCACCTCGGGCGCAAGTCTCCCCTGCGCCGGAGTTTAACCCAAAAATATCGGCTCTCGATCAATGCGGCGAAAAGGGCGCACGGGAGCCTTTTTTTGGCCGGAATTCGTCCGAAGATCCACCCACACAAAGAGATGTGCCTGAGCCGGTTTTATTCATCGGCTTCGGAGGCATTATGCATCCACATATGCCAATGCCACCTTTGCGAAATTGGCGGTTTCGGCCGTCTGCCTAACGATCGCCTCGCGCGCCCGTGGCGCTCCGGATTCATCCAATTTCGGCAGTCATGGAAGGCGGGTTTTTGAGCGTCTGGTAGATCACGCAATACCGCTCGGTCAGTTTGAGGAGCGTAGCAATCTGGTCGGCCGTTGCGTCGGTGTCGAGCTGGAACTTGAGGCGAATCTCGTTAAAGCCCACGGGGACTTCTTTGCTGACTCCCAGCGTTCCGCGAAAGTCGAGATCGCCCTCTGCCAAGACGGTCCCGCCGCGCAGGGGAATCGCCATGGCCGTGGCCACCGCCTGCAACGTGACGCCCGCGCACGCGACCAGCGATTGCAAGAGCATGTCCCCCGAGCAGGCCGATTTTCCGTCGCCGCCGGTCGCTCGGTGCAGCCCCGCGTCCAGCGGTCCCAGGTCAGTCTCGACGGCGCAGATCAGCTTTTCCCCCTTGAGCGTCCCCTGGGCCTTAAGCGTCATCAGGGCCGATGCAGGATCAGTCTTGTAGCGAGCTTTGACGGGGGTTTGCAGTTCGCGTAGCTCATCGGCGGTCATCGGCATTCATCCTCTCATCACGAGCTGGGCGTCTCACCACGGGCTGGCGTCGATGATGACCCAGGTGCGCTTGTCGAACGATTCCAGCACGGCGTCGGCGACGGCCTGGGCCGAGGCGCCGTCGTTAAAGCCCGGCACGGCGTCGCGGCCTTCGACGATCGCCGAGACGAATTCCCATGACAAATCATAACGGAAAACCGTGCTCGGCACGCCTTGCCGGGGATCGCGCGGGCTGCCGGCGGGTTTCAAGAATTCGCCCGGCACGTCGATCTTCGTCAGCGACTCGCCGTGCTTTCCGAAAAGGATCGTGTTCGGCTCCTTGAGCTGGTAGACAGCCGTGGCCTCGCTGCCGTTGATCTCGGCCCAATCGTGACCGAAGCCTTCGAAATGATACCCCTTGGCCAGCGTCGTCCCTTCGAGGACGCCCACTCCGCCGCGCTCGAACTGGCAAATCAGCGCCGACCAGTCATCGACTTCCGAGGGGAGACATGCCGTGCCGTCCGGGTTTTTATCGCGCGGCACGAACTGGGCCACGGCGCCGCAAATCGAGGTCATGCGGCCCATCAGGTCTTGCGCGTAGTCGATGCGGTGGATCGTCATGTCGAACAAATCGCCCGCTCCCGCCTGCTTTTTGTATTGCCTCCAGCCCCAGCTCGTTTCCGGCCAATCGAGGAAGCGCTGGCTGCGAAAATGTCGCGGCACGCCGAGCTTGCCGCTTGCGACGAGGTGCCGCAGATAGCGCATGGCCGGGGCGAAGCGATAAGTGAACGCCGTCATGTGCCGCAGCCCCTTCTCGCGGGCTGTCGCGTACATGCGGGTCGCCTCGGCGGCAGAGAGACCGAGCGGCTTTTCGCACATCACGTGTTTACCGCCCTCCAGGCAGGCGAGCGTTACGGGAAAATGCGTGTCGTTCGGCGTGCAAATAATGACCGCGTCAATGGCCGGATCGCTGGCGATTTCGGCATAGTTCGTGGTGGTCTTGGCAAGCGCCCATTCGGACCTGCGTTTAGCCAGCAATTGCTCATTCTGATCGCACGCCGCCACAAGCTCGGCCCGCGGATCGAGTCGGATTCCGGGAACATGGTGATAATCGGCGACCGCCCCGGCGCCGATGATCGCGATCCGAACTTTATTGGCCATTAGAGGCTCCGCGCGTGGTGATGATCAGGTTGTCGTTGGTGTCACGTGGCTCGGAATTATAAGTCTGATTGCAATGGAAAAACAGGAGCATGGGAGCCATTGTGGCGCGACGCTCCGGGTGGGTGGCCCGCCCGTCCCGGAGGGCGGGCGGGTTCCGCAGGAACAAGAGGCTCCATCATTCGCGCTGCTCGCAAGATGGGCTTCCGCCAATCGTTGCGGCACGCGCCCTCTTCAACAAATTGCACCCGCATGGCGCGGCCTCTTGTCGCTGCGCGACCCGGCCGGTGCTTCGCACGCGGCCTGATTTCATGAAAGAGTGGTCCTCCTGGATACTGCATGTAGACGGCGTATCCCGTTGTGAGGATCGCCAATGTTCAGTTCATGAGACCAGGAGGACCACGTTATGTTGTACACAGGCATTGACCAGCACA
>DATGKC010000252.1:0-4558 GCA_035294845.1 Planctomycetaceae bacterium
GGCACCATGTCGGACTTGGGAAGTCACTGGAACGACCTGCCGTTTTGGGCGCTCAAACTGCAAGCTCCGCTGACGATTGCCGCAGAAGGTCCCCCGCCGCATCCCGAGTTGGCGCCGGCCTCGATGCAAGCGACCTATGAATACGGTCCCCGCGGCGGATTCCCCCCGGTGATGCTCACCTGGTACCAGGGTACGAATAAGCCGGCGATCTGGACTGAAAAAGCGATCCCCCAGTGGGGCGACGGCGTGTTGTTTATCGGAGACAAGGGAATGCTGCTGGCCGACTATGGCAAATATATCCTGCTTCCCGAAAAAGAATTCGCCGGGTTTCAGCCGCCGGCTCCGTCGATTCCCAAGTCGATCGGGCACCATGCCGAATGGATCGAAGCCTGCAAATCCGGCTCTCCCACGACGTGCAACTTCGAATACTCCGGTTGGCTGACAGAAGCGAACCATCTGGGGAACGTGGCCTACCGCGTGGGCAAAAAGCTGGAATGGGACCCGCACGGCCTGCATTGCCCAAACGCCCCCGAGGCCGATCAATTTCTGCGTCGGGAATATCGGTCCGGATGGGACGTTTTGGCTTAGCCCAGGTGATCGACAGATGAATCTGCATCGAATTGGATGTCATCGCCACGATCATCCGCAAATCGGCCGTCGAGATCTGCTCCAGGTCGGCGCCTTGAGCCTCTTCGGAACCGGTTTGGCGGACCTCTTGAGGCTCGAGGCTCAGGCCGCCGCGCCGATTCGCCGCGCGAAATCCGTCGTCTTCATCTTTCAATCCGGCGGACCTTCCCAGCACGAGACGTTCGATCCCAAGCCGGATGCGCCCGATACGGTTCGCGGCGAGTACGGCCCGACTCAAACGAGCATTCCCGGCGTGCACTTTTGCGAGTATTTGCCGCGGCTTGCGCAGCGAGCCGGAAAATTCGCGATCGTCCGCACCATGCACCACGTCGCCGATCGCCAATTTCGCAATGAGCACAGTAGTTGTCATTACCTGCTTCACACCGGATCGACCGAACTGCCGGCGGGAGACACCAACGCCACGATCATTCAGCCGCGCCCCGGCAGAATCGAGTGGCCCTCGATCGGGTCGCTGATTTCGTATGCGGTTCCGCCACGATCTTCGTGCGCTCTGCCCTCGGTGGTCGAATTGCCGCGGGGCAACTACATGACTTATCCTGGCCGCGGACCGGGGTTGCTGGGAACCAAACACGCCCGCTGGGGAGTCGACCTGGCGCCGGTGTGCAAGGCGCCTGATCCGGCCGGGTCGTGCCCAAACTGCTTCAGCCACGACGACCCCAACGATCCCGAGCGTGCCGCCGGAAAGGGACCGAAAGCCTGGTGGGACAATTCGAGCTGCCGCAATCCGGAATTTCATCTCCCCGATTTGGCGGGCGCGGTTCTCACGCTGCCGCAGGTCCAAAACCGGACGGCTCTGCTTGAACGGCTGGAGGGCTATCGGCGCGACCTCGATGCGGCGGGGCGCCACAACATCCTCGAGTCGTGGGATAATTACCGCTTGCAGGCGCTGCGGCTGCTTTTGGCAAACCGGCCCGGCAATGAGAATCCGTTCGACCTGGCACACGAATCCGAGCGAACTCGCGATCAGTATGGGCGCGAAGAATGGGGACAGGCGTTTCTCGCGGCACGCCGGCTGGTTGAAGCCGGCGTGCGCATGGTGCAAGTCAATCTGCGCGGCTGGGACACTCATCAAAATGCGTTTCGCGATCTGAAATCGAAACTGCTTCCGTCGATCGACCGCTGCCTGAGCGGGTTCCTCGACGATCTCGAAGATCGGGGGCTTCTGGACGAAACGCTCGTCGTCATGTGCGGCGAGATGGGGCGCACTCCGCGAATTTCGCCGATTGCCGCCGGCGGTCGGAACGCATCGGGCGAAGTCTTCACCCCCGGCCGCCATCACTGGGGGGACGTGTTCCCATGCTTTTTTGCGGGGGCCGGAATTCGCGCGGGGCAAGTCATCGGTGAGAGCGACAGGCAGGGGGGCGCGCCTGTGACGCAGGCATACACCCCTTCCGATCTTGCGGCCACGATTTTTCGTCTTCTGGGCATCGACGCCGATGCCGAGTTCCGCGACGCGCTGGGCCGCCCATACCGAATCTACTTGGGAAGTCCCATCGCGCCGCTGGTGGCATGACGGCTTTTTTGAAGTAAAGAATCGACTGCGAGGCCTGCGGTTCCGAAGGTCAAATCGTGTGATAGTCAACGATCGCGAGGCGCTTGTCCCCTTCCCTGGCTGCTCGGAGTGCGGCTCGATGTCCACAAGGCAAATCTCCGACGAGCAGCAACGCTGGCTCGCACGCGAACTTACCGAATGGCAATCCGGCGGGCTGATCACGCCCGATCAGGCCGCCCGAATACTCGCGAACTACGAATCGGCCGGCGAGCGCGGGGAGCGCAAGCATTCGGTATTTATTTTTGTAATCCAAAGTTTTTCGGCCTTTCTCGTGGGCCTGGCGCTGCTGTTGCTGATCGGTTACAACTGGGACGACCTCCCGCGCGCCGCGAAGCTGCTCATCATCTTTGGGGTCACTCTCGGCACGCACGCCGCCGGTCTGTATTTGCGATTCGTGCGCGCGGCGCCGCGAGCTTCCGAGTTAGTGATGTTCCTGGGCTGCCTGTTCTACGGCGCCGGCATTTGGCTTGTGGCTCAGGTGTTTCATCTCGAAGCTCACTACCCCGACGGCGTTTGGTGGTGGGCAATCGGCGTTTTGCCGTTTGCCCTTTGTCTCGACACGCTTCTTCTCCATTGTCTGCTGGTCGCGCTCTTGGGGCTGTGGTCTGGAATGGAAGTGATCGGGTTCTCGAATTTAGGAGTACGACTGTTTTGGGGGCCTTGGATGCTCCCCAATGCCGCCTATTCGCTCCCTGTATTGGCCCTTCCGGGACTCATCTGGGCTTACCGCAAGAATTCGCCAATCGCGGTCGGGCTCTACGCCCCGCTTCTGGCGTGGTGGATCGTCTTGCAGCCGCTTGCCTGGGACTTGGAATGGCAGACAGTTTACTTCGTGGGAATCGTCGGCGCTCTGTTTCTGATCGTTGCCGAAGCGCACCGCTCCGGCAGCCCGTTTGCGGCGCCGATTCGGGCGTGGGGACTGGCCCTGGTTGCCGGGACGCTTGTTCCGCTCAGCTTCGGCCACCTGCAGCAAGACCTGGTGCGTCGTTCTTCGTCGATCGGCTGGGCATTCTTCGGCGACGCCGCACAGCTTTGCGCCAGCTCGGTTTTGATTGCCGCAACCCTCGTGATTTGCTCCTATTTTGCTCGGCGCGAGGGGCGCGGCGAGCCGGCAAGCGCGCGGCTGATGTCTCTGATTAAGCGTCAATGTTTGCCTCTGGCGCTGGCGGTGGGGCTATCCGCGATGTCGCTGTGGGCGATGATCGCTTCGGAATCCGGCATCCCGGCGAACGACCGAATCGATTGGCTGATTCCCACGATCGCGGCCAACGCCGCGATGATTGGCCTGGCGCTGTGGGTTATGCGCGTGGGCCTGCGCGAAGACCGCGGACTGCCGTTCGCGTTCGGCGTCATGTATTTTCTGTTGTGGTCGATTCTGCGCTACGTCGATCTCTTTGCCGAGCAGGGGGGCATGCTGGGAGCGGCGCTGATGTTCCTTCTGTGCGGCGCCGCCCTTTTCGGCGTCGGCATGTTCTGGCGTGGACGAAAGGTGGCCCGTCATGCATGACATTATTCCGGCGAGCGATTCCGGCAGCCGCTCTGACCTTCACACGGTCGACTGGCTCGCTCGAACCGTCGGCTTCGTCCGCGCCCGTCAGCGGCTCGTCATTTTTTTGTCGGTCATGCTTCAGGCGGCCGTTTTGGTCGGCATGATCGTTTTTCATGCTCTTCCGTACCTCGTGGGAGACAGGATTCTTTTGAGGGTGATCCCGATTGACCCCCGCGATCTGTTCCGCGGAGATTACGTGATCTTGAGCTACGAGATCACGCGCGTTCCACCGGAAGGGATCGACGGAATCCCGCAACGAGGCAATTGGTGGTCGCGGCGCGTCAATCGCGACGACTGGCTGCACGAGCGCCGCGTCTTTGTCGGCCTTGAGCCCGAGGCCGATGGCCAGCACTGGCACGCGACCAGCTACAGCACCAGGCGCCCGGTCTCCGGCAAATTCATTTGCGGCAAGAACACGGGCAATTGGACGACGCCCCTCGAATTCGGCATCGAGGCCTACTACGTCGAGGAGGGAAAGGGGCGTAACATCGAATCGATGCGCAACGCGAAGAAATTATCCGCCGAAGTCGCCTTGGCGCCGTGGGGTCAGGCAAAGCTCGTGCGGTTGGTCGAAGAATGAGACGGACGGCAAGGGAAAAACATCCCGTAGAAAGGCATGCTCTCTCTCCCGTTCTTGTTTCCGTACTCAGCCGGCGCCCTTTTTAATTCGGGCTTCCGGGTTTTAAGTGGGTGAAGGGGTCATGTCCAGTTTGCCGCAATGGAAGTAAATCGCCGTCGCGAAGTTGTCGAAATTCCTGAAGCCGCGTGCGGTGTATTTGACCCACTGGATCTTTGAGTTGAGGCTCTCG
>DATGKC010000253.1:0-2391 GCA_035294845.1 Planctomycetaceae bacterium
TCGGGCAGCACGACGGCCGGCGGCAGGTTGTCGCCCCTGTTCCTGTCTACCCGAGGGGGCGTGTTGAAGCCACCCATCGAGGCGATCGAAGGCCAGTCGGTCGGTTTCGGCTCGCTTGTAAAACTGAAGCCCGGCGGCAGATCGGACCGCCCCGTGAGCATGATCATGTGCCCATCGGTGTGCGAGTTCGACCAATGCCCCAACGAGCGCACGATCGCCCAGTGGCGGCTGCGCGCGGCGAGCATCGGCAGGTGCTCGCAGATTTCCACGCCGGGCGTTTGTGTCGGAATCGGATTGAACTCGCCCCGGATTTCGGCCGGCGCAAGGGGCTTGAGATCAAAGCTCTCATGCTGTGCGAGGCCGCCGGAAAGGAAGATGTAGATACACGCCTTCGCCGAGTGCCTGGAATTTGAATTCGGCGAGGCCGCCCGCAACGCGCCGAGGTGGTTCATGCCCAATCCCAGCAATCCCACCGCGCCGGCCTGCATGGCCGTACGCCGCGAAATGTCTGGATGTTTGGGAATGAAGGCAGCGCCAATTCTCACGGAACCGCTCGTCAGGGTTGGAGTACAGGCTTCAGCCTGCGCCGGTGCGGGCGAAATCCTCAAGCTTGGATCCGATCAAATCGCAATTCAACCCACTGCTTCAACATATAAAACATTGCCGATGAATTCAATCTCAGTGTAAAATTGGTGGCGTTGGAGTTCAGGCTTCAGCCTGCGCCGGCTGACATTTGCGGTTGGCCGCTATTCTTGAATGAGCAAATTATCGTCAATCGCATACCACTGAGAACCAATCCGCCCTGCGACCCCAACCGGCGCAGGCCGAAGCCTGAACTCCAACGCTTCGCTTGCCGTCCCGCGGCCTGTTGCGTACGCTCGGAGAATGAGACAGACGGCCCGAAATTGCGATTTGTTGCTGAGGTCGACTTGAGGACGGTTTTCAAACTCGCGTGTGTCTGGCTGGCCGGCTGGCCTGCGATTGCCAATGCCGGAGAGATCAGCTTCAACCGCGACGTGCGGCCCATCCTGTCGGAAAACTGTTTTGCCTGTCACGGTCTCGACGCGAAACAGCGCAAGGCCAATTTGCGGCTCGATCTTTCCACCAGCGCCTTTGCCGAGCACGACGGCAGCTTTCCGATCAAGCCGGGAGAACTCGAAAAGAGCGAAGTCTGGCAGCGGATCAATTCCGACGACCCTGGCGAGATCATGCCCCCGCCGGCAACGAAAAAGACATTGACGTCGGAACAGAAGGCGACGATTCGTCGATGGATTGAACAGGGCGCCAAGTACCAGCAACACTGGGCTTTCGAGTCCCCGGTCGCCCTAACGCCTCCCGAAGTCAAGCAAGAAGGCTGGCTGCGGAACCCGGTCGATCGGTTCATCCTGGCACGGCTCGAAAAAGAGGGATTGACGCCGCAGCCTGAGGCGCGCCGCAGCACGTTGATTCGCCGTGCGGCCTTTACGCTTACCGGTTTGCCGCCGACAGTCAAGGAAGTCGCCGAGTTCGAGGCCGACCGCTCGCCCCAGGCATACGAGAACATGGTCGACCGGTATCTGGCGTCGCCGCGGTACGGCGAGGAGATGGCGCGGCACTGGCTGGACGTGGCGCGGTATGCCGACACTCACGGTCTGCACCTCGACAACGAGCGATCGATGTGGGCCTATCGCGACTGGGTCATCAAGGCCTTCAACGAGAATAAGCCCTTCGACGCCTTCACGTCCGAGCAGCTTGCCGGCGATTTGCTGCCCAATCCCACGCGCGACCAGCTCACCGCGACCGGTTTCAATCGGTGCAATGTGACGACCAGCGAGGGAGGAGCGATCGACGCCGAGTTCATCTTCCGCTATGCCGTCGATCGCACGAGCACCGCCGTCGAAACCTGGATGGGGCTGACCGGGGGGTGCGCCGTGTGCCACGACCACAAGTTCGATCCGCTGTCGTCGCGAGAGTTTTATTCGCTGTATTCATTCTTCCTGTCGTCTTCCGACCCGGCGATGGACCGCAATACGAATACGACCGACCCGTTCTTCAAACTGACGACCGACGAACAACAAGCAGCATTGGCCCAGGCCCAGGCGCGCGAGAGCGAGTCCAGGCGCCTGCTCGAAGAGGCTGCCGCGCGAACCGAGTACCGCGACCCTGCCGAGCAGGATCCGCCCCCCGGCCGACGGATGATTGAAGAGGTATGGTTTGACGACGTGTTTCCTCTTGGTTCGAGAGCCAACTGCACTTCCAGGAACGCGTCGACCTGGTCGACCGCCCCGGAAATTACGCCCCCTTTGGGACGCCGCGCGCTCAAGCAGGCGTTCGCCTCGAATTACCAGGATAAATTTGACCATCCCACACGGCCGCTCTTCGTCCCCGAAGATGCGCGGCTGGCGGTCTGGG
>DATGKC010000254.1:0-5499 GCA_035294845.1 Planctomycetaceae bacterium
AACGGGGGCGAGGGCTTTCGCACCTGCTGTCGCTCTTCCAGATTGGCGACGCGCCATTGGGCGCCTTGAAGACTTTCCTGAAGGGCTTTGGCGGTTGGTTCTTCGACCAGCAACACGTCGGCATCAGGCTTCAATTTGCCCGTGTGCTCGTCGAAATCTTTGCCGGTCGCGATGCGCTTTCCCGAGAGAGTGTGAAGCTGGGCTTCGAATCGGCCCCCTTCGGCGCCCTCTCGCGAGGCCGTTTCGAGGACGGCTTTGAGGTCCCAGAACGTCCCCATCCGGAAAGCGCGGCGCTCCAGTTCGCGCTGCACGATCAGCCGCACGGCGACCGACTGCACCCTTCCGGCCGACGTCTTGGGGGCCACTTTCTTCCACAACAAGGGACTCAACCGATAACCGTAAAGCCGGTCGAGCACGCGCCGGGCTTCTTGGGCCGACACCAGGTTCTGATCAAGCTGTCGCGGCGATTTGATGGCGGCCGAGATCGCCTCTTTCGTGATTTCGGAAAAGACCATGCGCTTCACGGGCACGCGCGGCTTGAGAATCTCGGTAAGATGCCAGCCGATGCTTTCCCCTTCGCGATCTTCGTCGGTCGCCAGAATCAGCTCATCAGCCTCTTTGAGGGCGGCCTTCAGCTCGCGAATGACTTTCGTTTTTTCGCGGGGAATGATGTAGAGCGGGTCGAAGTCGGCGGCGACGTTGACGCCCAGGGTGGCCCAAGGCTGTTTTTTGATTTCCGGGGGAATGTCGGCCGCCTTGGCGGGAAGGTCGCGCACGTGCCCCATGCTGGCCAGGACTTTGAAGTCCCGCCCGAGAAAGCTGTTGATCTTTCTCGCCTTGGCCGGGGATTCGACGATCACCAACCCTTTGAGTTTATTCTTTTTTGCCACGCGGCGGCTGCTCCGGTTATGAGAGCGGACGAAATCGCATTGGGATGCAGGGCCTCAACGGGAGTCTCGGCGAATCAACGGCCCCGACGAGCCGATGTGTTGGCCTTGTCACACTGGGGAACGCGGCTAAAATCGGCATTGAGGCAGGCGGCGTCATAGGCCGCCTGTCGAAAATCCATAATTCATCGTTCCGCCATCTGTCAAGTGCGTTCTCCCATCGCAGGCCCGGTCTGAGGCGCTCCAAGCGACCGGAAACTCGCTTTGCCGAGGCGCCGAATGGGGTCGTTCGAGGCGTTTTTCCACGGTAGATCGCTCTCTCGGCCCCCTTTGAATTCGATAAACGAAAGGCGCGTTTTTAATGCAGTCGCCGTTTAAGATATTCAGAAAGCATCAGAAGTGGATCATGGTCGTCATGGTTTTTGCCGCCCTGCTCTTGTTCGGGATCGGCGACACGCTCATGAAGCTGGGGCGCGATCGCAGCGAGCCGCGAGGGACCAAAACGGTCGTCGAGACCAACGCCGGCAATCTCACCGAGGTGGCGATCCGCCAGATGCAGGGCCGGCGCTCGATGATCCACAGATTCATTGCCATGGCGTATCAGGCCGTCTCCGAAAAGCCAAATCCTTATGCGATGCAGAACGTCGTTGGAGTTTATGGATTCGGCGGCGTGACGCCGCGGGAAGTGGTTTTTGCATGGCTGCAAGGCCAGGAGGCCCGCAAGCTGGGAATCAAAGTCACCGATAAACAGATTGACGAATACATCGACAAATTTACAGGCCGCAAGCTCTCGTCGAAGAAATTTCGGGAGATCATCGATGATCTGCATATAGGCGGGAACGAGCTCTTCGATATGTTCCGAAATGAGTTGCAGGCCCAGATCGCGATCCAGTTGAAAGCCCCTCAGATTGTGGCCTCGCCCGAGCGGTACTGGGAATATTACCAGCAATTGAACACTCGTGAAAAAATCGAGGTGGCTGCGCTGCCGGTCAGCGACTTCACCGACAAAGTCCCCGAACCTTCCGAATCGCAAGTTGCCGAATTATTCGAGAAACACAAGGCCGATATCCCCAAGAGCTCCGATGCCGAATACAAGCCGGGCTTCCGGCAGCCGCGAAAGGTGAAGATTCAGTACCTCGCGCTCAGCAGGGCCAGGTTCGAAGAACAGTTGCTCGCCCAAAGCCCCATCACCGATGAGGACATCGAAGAATATTACGAGCGCAACAAGGCGCTCGACCCGAGCCTTCAAGAGCCGCCGGCGGCCCCGATCGACGATTCGACGCCGATCGAACCTGAGTTCGCGCCGGAAAAGGGTCCGTCTCTCGACTCTCCCCGCGATGAAACTCCGGATGAGGCCGCTCCGCCGGGAGAAAACGATCAATGCGGCGGGAACGCGGGCGAGCCGAGTTCCGATGGAGAAGACGATTCGGCGGCGGAGCCGCCCGATGGCGAACCGTCGGCCAACCCGTCAGACGACGAATCCGCCGGCAAGAAAGACGACGGCGAAAAGTCGCCCCAGGCGGATGAGAACGCTTCGGCTCCGACATCCGGCGCAAGCGCGCCGCCGAAGGCCGAAACTCCGAAGACCAGGTACAAGCCGCTCGACGATGAGCTTCGCGACGTGATTCGAGACAAGATGGTCGAACAGAGAGTCGTAAAGGTCGTGCAGGAACAGAGTCGAAAAATCGTCGACGCCATGCGCGACGTGGGATTGAAATTCGCCGTCTCGTCGAGCGAAATCAAATTGACCGATCCGAGCGCCGAGCAGCTCGAAACGCTCAATCTCAGGTCGGAAGAAGAGCTTAAAAAAATTGCCGAGACGTTCGGCGCGACCTTTGGCCAGACGGGTCTTGTTTCGGCGGTGGAATTGAGCGAGATCCCGGGCATCGGCGATGCTCGCGAAGCGGGGCGGCAAGATGAACGGGGGACGTCGACGGTCGATGTGGCGTTCGCCACCGAAGCCTTATGCCGCGTGTTCGAGGCCGAAGGGCCGAACACATTCTACATTTGCTGGAAAGTGCAGGATTCGCCGTCCCACATCCCGAAATTCACCGAGCCGGGAATCCGCGAGCAGGTCGTGACCGCCTGGAAACGGCTCCACGCCTTGCCTCTGGCGAAAGAGCGGGCCGAAGAGCTCGCTGAGCGCGTGCGCACCAGCGGCAAGGAATTCGTCGCCGCTCTGGAGGGGCAGACGGTGAACGGAGACTCGCGCGGCCCTGCGCTGAACGTTTCTGAAACGGACGAATTCTCGTATTGGCGGGAGCCGGCAGCCCCCAACATCATGGCCCGTGAATCGATGGTGCAGTTGGGCAATCCGATCTTCGTCAACAATCCCGGCCAAAGATTCATGGAGGTCGTGTTCAACGAGCTGGCCGAGGGGGAGGTGGGTTCCGCCCTCAACGATGATGCATCGGTTTATTACGTTGTCAAGGTCGCCTCGCGCCGCATAGCCGACCGCGACGGCTTCAAACTGGCGCCGGTATTTTCCGGCTTTGCCGCATACGCGCCTTTGGCCGAGATGGATCAACGGCGTGCCCTCGCGGACTATTTTCACCGGTTGGATGAAAAATACGCCGTCAAATGGCACGATGTGTCTTCCCGCGATACGGTCGATTCTCCGCTCGACGAAGAATGAGCGTTTCGGAGTCTCGTCACACTACGTCCATCGAGCAGCTTAGGCCCCCCGCCGCCGGAACATAGGCCTTGGTGACGTAGTCCATCACCATCCGATCGGCATTGAACCGCCAGCCAAGCGTGCGCACGGCCCGCTTCATGCGCTTGATCCAGGCCTGGGGCAGGTCATCCTGGTCGCGCTCGTAAAACAGCGGGATGACCTCGTTGGTCAGCACCGAAATCAGGCTCTTGGCGTCGCGCTCGTCCTGGATCTCTTGCCGGATATGCGTGCGGCCCGTTCCGATGGCAAAGCCGTTCGACCCGTCATAAGCCTCGGCCCACCAGCCGTCGAGGATCGAACAATTGAGAACTCCATTGAGCACGACCTTCTGCCCGCTCGTGCCCGAGGCTTCCAGCGGCCGGCGCGGGTTGTTGAGCCACACGTCGACTCCCTGCACCAGGTGCCGCGCGAGATTGATGTCGTAATCTTCCAGAAATACGATCCGCCCGCGAAAGGGATCTTGCTGCGAGAGCTTGTAAATGCGCTGCAAGATCGACTTGCCCGGCTCGTCGGCCGGATGCGACTTGCCGGCGAAAATGATCTGGATCGGGCGGTCGGAGCTGCCGATGAATTTTTCGAGCTGCGCCAGGTCGCGGCAGATGAGGTCGGCCCTCTTGTAGGGGGCAAATCGCCGCGCGAAGCCGAGCGTCAGCACGCGCGGGTCGAGGGCCGTCTGAAGCTGCTGCAGCGCCGATTCGGGCAGGTCGCGGCGGCGCGCCTGTTTGACGAGCCGGTTGCGGGCGTAAGTGATCAGCCGGCTTTTGAGGGTCTGGTGCGTCTCCCACAATTCGCCGGGTGAGAGCTGTTCGAGCGGCGCCCAGACCTCGGGTTCGCCGGTGTGCAGGTACCAGTTGAGAGGCAGCACGCGGTCGTAGAGCATGCGCATCTGCGCCGCCAGCCACGTCGCCACGTGAACGCCATTGGTGATGTGGCCGATGGGAATCTCTTCTTCGCTGCGCCACGGCCAGAGATTGGCCCACATCCGCCGGCTGACCACGCCATGCAACCCCGAAACGGCATTCGCCCGACGGCAAAGCTTGAACGCCAGAACCGTCATGCAGAACGTCTCCTGCTGGTTCTGCGGCTCGACCCGTCCCAGGCTCATGAGCGAGTCGTGCTTAAGCCCCAGCTCGTCGCGCTGCGGCCCCAGGTGCTCTTCAATCAGCTCGGCGCTGAAGCGGTCGTGACCGGCCGGCACAGGGGTGTGCGTCGTGAACGTGCTGATCGCGGCCGTTTCGCGCAGCGCTTCGTCGAACGACAGGTCGTCCTCTTTCATTCGCTGGCGGATGACTTCCAGGCCGGCGAACGCCGAATGGCCTTCATTCATATGGATCACGCCCGGATTGATCCCCATGGCCGAAAGCGCCCGCACGCCGCCGATTCCGAGAATGATTTCCTGCCGGATGCGCGTCCGCTGGTCGCCGCCGTAAAGCCTGCTTGTCAGATGCCTGTCTTCGTCGCGGTTCTCGGGAACGTCGGTATCGAGCAGGTACAGCGGAATCCGGCCGACGTTGATCTTCCAGACCCGCGCGTGAATTTTCCCCCCGCGCGTATCGACGTGAATCAACACGGGCTTGCCGCCGGGCGACAGGGCCGGCTCGATCGGCAGCATGGAGATCTTAAGATCGGTGTACGTTTCCTGCTGCCAGCCGTTCTCGTCGAGATATTGTTGAAAATACCCTTGTCCGTAAAACAGGCCCACGCTGACCAGCGGAATCCCCAGGTCGGAAGCGCTTTTGAGGTGATCGCCGGCCAGCACTCCCAGACCGCCCGAATAGATGGGGAGCGACTCGTGGACGCCGAACTCGGCCGAGAAATAAGCCGTGGGACGATGGCCGAGAACGCCGGCGTGCGTGGCCCCCCAGGTGTCGGTGGCCTCCATGTATTCCTGCCAGCGGCGATAGGCCCAGTTGATGCGGGTCTGCAACACCGCTTCGG
>DATGKC010000255.1:0-4427 GCA_035294845.1 Planctomycetaceae bacterium
GGCCATGCTGGCCGGCGTGGCCAGCGCCGTCGAACAACCGCTGGCAAACCGCGCGCCGCATTTCTCTCCCCGCGCCAAGCGGGTCATATTCCTGTTCATGGCAGGCGGTCCCTCGCAGCACGATCTGTTCGCTCCCAAGCCGCGCTTGATTCACGAACACGGGAAACCGGTCGGCGCGAAAAACCTCCCGCGGGGCATTCCCGTGGGAATCAAGGATTTTCTCACCTTGGGGCCGGCAGCCGAATTTGTGCCGCGAGGCCGGTCGGGAGCGATGATCTCCAATTTGCTCCCGCACCTGGCAGGCGTCGCCGACGAATTGTGTTTTTTGCACGGCATGCAGGTCGACAATCCGGCGCACGATCTGGCCACGCTGCAATTCAACACGGGCGTCATCAATGAAGTGCGGCCCTCGATGGGGGCCTGGGTCGGCTACGGTTTGGGAACGGAAAACGCCAATCTCCCCAGCTACCTCAGCATTTTCGCGGGAAGCGATGTGCGGGCGCACGGCTCGGCGTTTCTCCCCGCCGCGCATCAGGGAACCGTCATTGGAAATATTCCCAAAGACCCCAAAGAATCGGCCATCCGCCATTTGAACGATCCGCAATCGTCCCCCGCAGCGAAACGGCAGGAAGTGAATTTTGTGCAGGCCATGAATCGCCGGCTTTTGGCGCGCGTCGCCGAAGACCGGGTGATGGAAGGCGTCATGGATTCGTTCGAGCTGGCATTTCGCATGCAGGCAGAAACGCCCAGGCTCGTCGATCTCTCAGGCGAATCGCCCGCGACGCTCAAGTTGTACGGCATCGGCGAAAAGGCGACCGACAAAAACGGCCGCGCGTGCCTCTTGGCGCGGCGGCTGTGCGAAGCGGGTGTGCGGTTCGTGCAGGTCACGATCGGCGGCTGGGATCATCACGGCAATATTCGCGCCGAGCTGCCCAAGACCTGCGCTGAAGCCGACCAGCCGGTGGCCGCCTTGATTAGCGACCTCAAGGCGCGAGGACTTTTGGATGACACGCTGGTGGTCTGGTCGGGGGAATTCGGCCGCACCCCCTGGAGCCAGGACCTCTCCGGCACGGCTCCCGTCGAGATGCACGGTCGCGAGCATCAGCCCGAGAGTTTCACGTCGTTTCTGGCCGGTGGCGGGGTCCGCCGCGGCTATAGCTTCGGCCAGACCGACGAGTTCGGCTACCAGGTGGTCGAAGGCCGCGTGCACATTCACGACTTGCACGCGACGATCTTGCACCTTTTGGGTCTCGACCACGAACGGCTGACCTTCCGCCACGCCGGCCGCGATTATCGGCTGACCGACGTGTACGGCACTGTCGTTCGCGAAATTCTGGCCTGACGATTTCTCGTCGTGCGCGGCCAATCCTTTTCAGTCTGGCGGCTGACGATTCGCCTTCCGTTTCTGTTTGACAGTCAAAGTGCGCCGTCAGTATGCTGCAATTGTACTGAAATCGCCGACATGCTTTGCGTTTGTCGCCAGGGAGGAAGAACCATCGCCAAAGAGTCTCGGAATCGCGAGCCAGTCGATTTGCCCTTTCAAAAACTAGGGCCGGATGAAGCGCGCGCGCTTTTGGCGGCGATCGTCGATTCCTCAGACGACGCCATCGTCAGCAAGACGCTCGAGAGCCGCATTCTCTCGTGGAACGCCGGCGCCGAGAGGCTGTTCGGCTATGCGGCACATGAGGCGATTGGACTGCCCATCACGATCATTATCCCCGAAGAAAGGCAGGACGAAGAGCGGATCATTCTCGAGAAGATCAGCCGAGGCGAGCGAATCGAGCACTTCGAAACGCAGCGCGTCACCAAACAGGGGCGCGTCCTCGATGTTTCGCTGACGATTTCGCCTGTTCGCGACAGCCAGGGGCGCATCGTCGCCGTCTCCAAGATTGCGCGCGACATCACCGCCAGTAAGCGATCGGAAGAAGCGCTGCGGTCGGTCAAGGACGCGCTGGCCGCGCAACTGGCGGATCTCCAACGACTGCACGAAATGAGCGTGCGGCTTTCGGCGACGCCCGAGCTGCAACCGATTTTGGACGAAACTCTGCGCACGGCCTCCGCCCTTGACGGCGCCGATCGCGGGCTCTTGCTGCTCGTCGATCCGGAAACGGGGCGACTGTGCGTGAGTGCGAGTCTCGGCCTTTCGGAGGAGTTTCTCCAGCAGATCGAAAGCCTGCATCCCGAGAACGCACCATGCGGCCGGTGCCTGCGCGAAGGGCGCCGAGTGATTGTCAAAGATGTCGAAAATGATCCTGATTTCGCCCCTTACCGCGACATCGCGCGCGTCGGTCGCTTTCGAGCGATCCACAATACGCCCTTGCTCACTCGATCGGGCAAAGCCGTGGGCGTGCTCACGACGTACTTCTGCGAGCCTCACGAGCCGTCTGATCGGCAGACGCGTCTGGTCGATCTTTGCACGCGGCAGGCGGTGGATTTCATCGAGAATGCCCAGCTCTACAACCAGCTTCTCGAGGCCGATCAGCGCAAAGACGAGTTTCTCGCCACGCTGGCGCACGAGCTGCGAAATCCCCTCGCGCCTCTCAGCAATGCATTGCAGATTCTGCGAGTCTCAGATGGGCTCACTCCGGCGATCGAGAGGCTTCGTGAAATCATGGACCGCCAGGTGCAGCATATGGTGCGGTTGGTCGACGACTTGATGGATGTCTCGCGGATCGCGCGCGGCAGGATTGAGCTTCGATTGGAAACCGTCGATTTGGCCGCCATCGTTCGCAGCGCCGTCGAAACCAGCCGCCCGCTCATCAATGCAGCCGGCCACGCACTTTCAGTTTCGTTCCCGGATGAGCCGATTTTGGTGACGGCCGATCCTGTACGCCTGGCGCAGGTGATCGGGAATTTGCTGACAAATTCGGCCAAATATACCGAAGATCAAGGCCGCATCGGGCTCTCGGTGCGGCTCGAAGGCAACGATGCCGTCGTTTCGGTGCGCGACAGCGGTTTGGGCATCTCGGCTGAAATGCTGCCGCACGTGTTCGAGATGTTCAGCCAGGTCGATCGCACGGTTCATCGCGCGCAAGGCGGCCTGGGCATCGGGCTGACGCTCGCCAAGCGATTGGTCGAAATGCAAGGCGGGGCGATTGAGGCGCGCAGCGAAGGGCTCGGTAAGGGGAGCGAGTTTGTGATTCGACTGCCATCCGTGCGGGGTGCCGTGCCTTCCACTGCCGCGCCGCTCGTTTCGCGAGACGCTCGGCGGCCATTGCCCTCGCGCCGCATTCTGGTGGTCGACGACGCGCGGGCGGCTGTCTTCACGTTGAGCACTCTGCTGGAGCGGCTCGGGCAAGAGGTCTACACGGCGCAGAGCGCGGCCTCAGCTTTGGAAGTGGTGCGCGAAAAGCGACCCGACGTGGTGATTTCGGACATCGCCATGCCAAACATGAATGGCCACGAGCTGGCGCGACTTCTGCGCCGGGAGCCGGAGTCGAAGGGCCTCGTGCTCGTCGCCTTAACCGGCTTCGGGCAGGATGCCGACAAGCAGCACACGCTGGAAGCCGGATTTGACTTCCATCTCGTCAAACCGGTCGGCCTTAACGCTCTGGAAGACCTTTTGGGTTCATTGACGGCGCCTCTGGAGCCGGTTTCATGAACGCGGCGAGGACCTGCTCGAGGCGTTCGAGCGGCACTCCCGCGACGTTGGACCGGCTGCCGTCGATCTGCGTCACGAAAGGGTCGCCGGAAAATTGGATCCCGTAAGCGCCGCTCTTGCCTTGCCACCGCCCGCTGTCGAGATACGAGCGGATTTCTTGATCCGTCCAAGCCCGCATCGTAATCGTCGTTCGTTCGACGCCTGAGACTTGCAACTGGTCTTCCGTGCGGAACAGGCACCATCCCGTAAGCACGCCGTGCGTCGTTCCCGAAATGGCATTGAGCATGCGCCGCGCATCGGCACGATCCGCCGGTTTGCCGAAGACTTCTCCGGCAACAAATCCAACCGTGTCGGCCGCGAAGATCAGCCCCGACGCCCCGCGACGCCAGACCGCGCGGGCTTTGAGCGCGGCAATGTGCACGAGCCCTGCATCGAGATCGGCGAATCCTGCCGGGTCGGGCTCAGCGACATTTGACGCAATCGCCTCGACTTCGTATCCGGCCTCCTGGAGCAGCTCCAGGCGGTAACGGGACTGGCTGGCAAGAATAAGCTTGTTCACAACGCAATTGTTTTTTCGCGCATTCGGGTCACGATTTCAATCTGCGCATTCAACCCCGAAAGAGTTGAGCGAATAGTACGGCATCGATTTCGATGAGCGCCATGATCGGCCGAAGACTTACCCCGCAAGGGCAACGCCGTTAAGGACTTTGACGAAATGGGTACCCTCGTCCATCGACGAAATTGCCCGGTTTTCCAGGGCTTTCTTATATCACCATATTTTCACAGTACCCAAGGCTCACAAAAACCATGAATAAGATTGCCGAAA
>DATGKC010000256.1:0-14775 GCA_035294845.1 Planctomycetaceae bacterium
GTCTTCCCTGCATCGCCGGGCATGCCGAACAGCGCTGAGATGCGTTCGCCCGCGTGGGTCTTTTCCCAGATCGCCGCGAGGAAGTCGGTCACGTGGACGTGCGGCACCTGAGCGAGCTTTACGGCCTGCGAATTTCGCAGCGCCAAAACGCTAGCCTTGTTCATGCGCCGCCTCCCAGAGCCTCGGCGGCCCGATGCAGCATGTCATTGAGGGCGGGGGGAATGTACAAACCCAAGGCCAGAGCCAGTAGTCCCAAAAGCGCAGGGGGGGCAATCATCGAGAACGTCTCGCGCGGCTCTTGCGCGGGCGGCTCTGCCGGCTCTCCTTGCGACATATTGAGCACGATCGTCGCCATGCCGACGAAAATCAACACGAGCAGACCGAGATAGACGGCGGCGACGATGTTTCGTCCCTGATCGAGCGCGGCCCGAAGAATCGTGAATTCGCTCAGGAAAACGCCGAATGGAGGAGACCCGGTGATGGCCAGGAAGCCGGCGACCCACAAAAGGGTCGTCCAGGGGACAACCCGATTCATGCCGCGGATCGCCGAGCACTGCTTGGTCTTGAAGACTCCGAGAATATTCCCCGCCACGAGGAACAGCATGGCCTTGGTGACGGAATGATTCACGGCGTGCAAGAGCATTCCGTATGTGCCCAGAGCCCCTCCCAGCCCGGCCCCCAGCGCCAGAATCCCCATGTGCTCGATGCTGGAATAAGCCAGCATGCGTTTGAAGTCGGACTGCCCGACGATGAAAATTCCCGCCACGGCCATGGACAACAGGCCGAATCCCACCAATAGAGAGCGGCTGAATTCGCCGTGTTGGGCGGCGTCGCATACCTGATGCGCCCGCAAGATTCCCAGAAAGGCGCAATTGAGCAGCGCGCCGGAAAGCAGGGCCGACGCCGACGAGGGCGCTTCGCTGTGCGCATCGGGGAGCCAGGTATGCATGGGGGCCAACCCCATTTTGGTTCCGTAACCGACGAGCAGAAAAACAAAGGCGGCCTTGAGCCACAATGGGTTGAGCGAGGCCCCATCGGCGGCAAGACTTCCCACCACCAGCGGCAATCGTTCGCCCCCCTCCGCGGAGGTGGCCGCCACCGCCAGCAGAAAATTGCCCAATAGCGCCAGCGCAATGCCCACCGAGCAGATTAAGAGATACTTCCACGTGGCCTCCAGCGAGCGATGTTGCCGGTGAAAGTAAATCAATGGCGCGCTGACGAGAGTGGTGGCTTCGACGGCCACCCACAGCAACCCAAAATGCTGGCACATCGTGACGAATGTCATCGACGAGAGGAAAAAGAGCAGGCACCCCGTAAACACCGCCTCGGGTGCATTGCGAAAATAGAACCCCTCTTCGATATCGCGATGGCTCTCGTCATGCTCGCGTCGCAGGTATCCGACGGTGTAGAACGCAGTGATTAAAAACAGCAAGCTGGTGATGCTTAAAACCAAAAGCCCCGCCGCATCGAGCGCGATCCACGACATCCGGTCGGGGAGCCTGCTGAATTGCTGAGGGACCAGCCACAACGAAAACGTGAGCGCGCTGTGCACTACGGCCGCCGCCACCAGCACCAGCCGCCGCGCCGCATCGGGCCGCACCGCAAAGGCGGCGGCGCCGGCCGCGGCGGGAATCAAGATCAGCGCGTAAAGGTGCATTTTTTCAATCCTTGAGGACGGTCAACTGATCGACGTCCATGTGGTCGAATTCGCGGCTGATGTGGAAGATGGCGATTCCCATCACGAATACAGCCACAAATATGTCCAGAAGAATTCCCGTTTCCACGAGCCAGGGCTGCTCGCGGACCAGCGACACGCCGAAAATGTATATCCCGTTCTCCATGACCAGATAGCCCAGCACCTGGGTGAGCGCCTTGTTGCGGCTGATAATGAGCAAAAGCCCGATGAGTATCGAAAAAAGCGAGACAGGAACTGCCAGCTTCGCGCCGATCAGGCTCCTCAGGGGCAAGGGGAGCTCCAGCCGCGTTCCCAGCCACATCGAAAATGCCAGAAACAGGATTCCCAACAAGATCGACGCCGAGTAACCGATGATCGGCTGAAATTCCCGTTTGACGCCGGCTGTGCGTTCGGCGCGCAGCAAGAGCCGCGGAAAAACCACCCCCTTGAGCACAATGCTGGCCAGCGCCAGGACCAACGCACTGGTGGTGAGGCCCTCTTCCGGCAACACTAAAGGCAAAAGCCCCAACAGAATTCCCTGCGCGGCCACCAGGCGTATGCATGAACTGCGACGGCTCGAACCCAATAACGTCAGGTTCGTGAGCACGACAAAAATCAGAATGAATTGAATCAGCGACGCCACCTGTCAACCTCCCACCCAGCGGCCCAGAACGAGCGAAAGGGCCGAGAGGGCCCCTGCGCCGACCAGAAGCTGCGGTATGCGCACCAGTCGCAATCGGGCCATCGTCGATTCAATCGCCCCCACGATGACGGCCAGCACCACGAGGCCGGCGAGCTCGGCCACAATGCTCAAAGCGCCTGAAAAAAACGACGCCCCGAGCAAGCGATGCGGAAGCACCATCCCTACGATCAGGCATCCCAGCACCCACAACTTCAACGCCGCCCCATACAGAATGAATGCCAGATCGGGGCCGCCGTGATCGAGCACCATCACTTCGTGGATCATGGTGAGCTCCAGATGGGTATTCGGGTCGTCGACCGGGATGCGGGCATTTTCCGTCAGGAAGACGACCACAAGTGCCGCAGTGACTGCCGCCAGCACCATTCCCGATTGCAGCCAAAGCGTGCCCGTCACCGCCTCCTGCATTTCCGAAATCGACAGTCGGCTGGTTTCCCGCGCGACGCTCGCTAGGCCCAGGATCAATGCCGGCTCTGCCAGCGCCGAATAGAGCACTTCGCGACTGGCGCCCATCCCTTCGAAGCTCGACCCCGTGTCGAGTGCCGCCAAAACCGTGAAGAAGCGCATGAGACCCAGGAGGTACGCAAATAAGATGACGTCTCCCTGAAAGCTCAACGGGGCATCGACGTCGCCGATGGGGACCAAGGTCAGCGCCATCAACACGGCCGCCAGGCCCACAATGGGGCCGGCGCGAAAGACCCAAGTCGTCGTTCTGCTGTACACGGCCCCCTTGTGCAGCAGTTTCCACAGGTCGTAATAGGGCTGAAACCACATCGGCCCCTGCCGACCGGCAAAGAACGCCTTGGTGCGGTTGATCACCGTGAGCAAGAATGGCGCGCACGCCAGGGCCAGCAGCAGATTGAGCAGCGAATACGGGTTCAACTCGTTATCTCCGTCCGAAGCTCCAAAACAAGAGCACGACGATGGTGATCGCGACATACAAGACGTACAAATGCAAGCGGCCGTGTTGCAGCCATCGCAATCGCGAGATCAGGTTGCCGATGCCGCGGAATATGGGCGCATAAATGAGCTCGCGATTCATGTCAGGGGTCGCCGTCCACAGCAAGGCGGCGTGGGCGAAGAGCCCCCGAGGACGCACGATGTGTTTGCGGGTCCGCAAAAGCGGCCGGACCAGATCGACCAGAGGCTGGGCGAACGAACTGCCGGTGTATTGCATGCTGGCTTCGGGCTTATAGAATCCACAACCCCACGTCCCCGATTCGGCGACTTCGCGGCCTTTCAATAGTCGCCAGCGCACCACTGCCAGGACGATCGCCAGAGCGATGAGGCAACCCGTCGCCGTGACGACCCCCTCGAGCAGCTCCCGAGCCGGCGTCGGGTTCGTCCCGCTCACGAGATACCTTCCCACGTCCGCCGATTTCATGTGGGTGACGCTCGTGACGACAGGCGCGAGCACTGTCATGATCTGAGGAGAAAACATGCCGGCTGCCAGGCAGGCCGCGGCCAGAAGCCACAGCGGCGCCTGCATCAACGGCGCCACCGGCTTCACCGAGGCGGCCTGCTCACTGCGCGGCTGACCGAGAAATGCGATGCCCACGACCATCGTAAAGCAAACGGCGGCAAACCCGCCGATCAATGTGAGGGCCGCAATCCCCGAGAGCGCTGCCACCGCCGACACGCCTCCCAAGAGCACTTCTTCACCCAGGGCCGTGCGATAAATCAAGAACTCGCTGACGAAACCGTTGAATGGCGGCAGGCCGGCGATCGCCACCGAACCCGCAATGAAGGGAATTCCCACCGCGGGGAGTTGTTTCAGCAATCCGCCCAAGAGGTTGATGTTCCCCGTGCCGGCACTTTGCTCGACCGCTCCTGCGCCCAGAAATAACAGCCCTTTGAACAACGAGTGATTGAGCACGTGCAACAGCGCCCCGGCGAATCCGAACACGGCCATCGCCGAAAAACTTTTCGAGCTCAGGCCCAATAACGCCGTTCCCAGGCCGATGGCGATGATGCCCATGTTTTCGATGCTGCTATAGGCCAGAATCCGTCGCAAATGGCGCTGCGAAATCGCCGAGAGGATGCCTGCGATCCCCGACAACATGCCGATCGCGATCAGGAGCCACGCCCACCAATTGGGAGGTCGAAACCCTTCGATGCCGGTGAACAACGATAGGATTCTCACCAGACCATAAATCCCCATTTTGCTCATGACGCCGGAAAGCACAGCCGGAGAATGGCCGATCGCCGCCGGATAGGCCTCGGGAAGCCACACGTGAAAAGGCATGAACCCGGCCTTGGTCCCGAATCCGACCACGGCCAGAACGAAGATCACGTCCAGCGCATGGGGTGAATCGCGATAGGCATCGGCCAAACGCCGCGTGATGCCCGTCGGGCCCTCGGCGCCCTCGGCAAATTCGAGCGATCCAGAACCGGTCCCCAACAGCACGAATAGCGCCAAGAGAAACGCAGTGCCCAGATGGCTTGCCACCAGGTACGTCCAACCTGCCTGGCGAACCTCTTCGCGCTCGTGTTCGAAAACCACCAGAAAATAAGACGCCAGGGCCATTACTTCCCAGGCGATGAGAAACAATAGTCCCTCGCGGGCGATCGTCACGACGATCATGCCCGCCACGACGAGGTTGTAAAAGAACCACGATGCTCCCAATGACTTGCGAGGCGCATAGGCCTGCAGATACTCGCAGCCAAACACGGCAGCCAGCGGTGGGATGATCAAAACGGGGACGAGAAACCAGGCCGACAGGACGTCCAACCCCACTGTGAATGAACCCGTGGGGATCGCCCAGGCGATCGGCATATCCAGCGCCGGCTCACCGGTCGCGAGCACACGGTAAACCGGCGAAAGGCCGATGGCCGCGGCGGCGAGCACGCCTCCCGCTCCGACCCATGAAGATGGGCGCGGCGCCCGGCCGACCGCGAGCGACAAGAGCCCGCTGCCCACGAGCACCGCGACCGAAACCAGCAATAATTCCATTCCTGTTCCTTTTGGCTTCCCCGCTTCGACGATATGCAGGTCGGCGCCGACTATGCGGCTTCTGCCGTATCGATTTCTGCCGCCGCCGCCAGAATGACTTCCGGCCTGGCTTGACTGAGAACGACTCGGCGAAAGTTTTCGTCGCGCAGCGTGCACGCCAGGCGAGCAATCAATTGAAAATGCATTCTCACGTTTCCGGCAAGGATGGTAAAAACGACTTGCACCGGCTTTCCGTCGGAAGCGCCATACGGAACGGGCTGGTTGAGATAACAAAGAGCGACGGACGGCGCGTCGATGTCGGCCACGATCGGAGTTCTGGGGTGGGGAATCGCGATCCCATCGCCAATCGCGGTCGATCCGTGTTGTTCCCTCGCCAGCAAGAGCGCGAGCAGCATATCGCGATCGAAATCGGGCGGGAGCCTCAAGCGCTCGACGACCGAGCGCAACACGGAATCACGATCGGTCCCCGCCAGGCCATAGTGAATGCCCCCCGCCGCAAGTGCGGCTGACAGCATCGGCGTCGCGCCGTTTCCTCCGGGACCGGGTGCAAAAATCTCCGCCGCGACGTCGATCTTTTTGAGCGCCGCCCACTCCAGCAGCTCGGACTTGTTGAAAAAATACTGCGAATCGACCTGCTGCGCGGGGAGCGCCTGGTCGTGGACCCAGCGGAAAACCGTATTTTCAGAGACCTTCAACAGACGCGCCACTTCACGAATGCTCAATTGCATCTTGGATTCCGCAGGGCCGGGCCAATTCCGGCCGACTGGCGCGACTTCAGTCGGCCGAAAAGGTGTCTTCAGCTTGATTTCGCGGCATTCTAAGAACCTGCCCGTGAATCTCCAACCCACCAAAAATTAAAAAACCGTTAGAAACCGGGCGGACTCTTGACAAATCGGATCGCATACTCCCGATTACAATTCTGTAATCCGGCCTGCATTCGCATTGGGAATTCATCGCTTCAAGGCTAAGATTGCCCGAAGATGGCGGCCGCTTGGAGCACCGGGGATTCCCCATGGAATTGTTGATCGTCGAAGATGAACCTGTCATCGGAAAGGCCTTGCGGCAAGGTTTCCGAGAGGCGGGACACAACTGCGTCTGGGCGAAAGACGGCGACAAAGGTTGGGAATTGGCGCGCTCGCAGCAATTTGACGCGATCATTCTCGATTTGATGCTGCCCGGCAAGCAGGGGCTCGACATTGTCCGCGATTTGCGCCGCGACGGGATTCGCACGCCGATCGTGCTGCTGACGGCCTTGGGCTCGATCGAAGAGCGGGTCGCCGGGCTCAGCGCCGGCGGCGACGATTACCTCGTCAAGCCGTTCGCATTTCCCGAGCTGATGGCCCGCATCGAGGCGGTTTGCCGCAGGTCCGGAATGAGGCCGGCGCCCACCGTTCAGTCGGGAGAATTGTGCCTGGATCTGGCGACGCGGCGCGTCGTCCGTGCGGGGACTGAAATCGATCTGACGCCCACCGAATTCAGTTTGCTCGAGTTCTTGATCCGTCACGCCGGGCAACTGGTGACGCGCAAAATGCTCTGCGAGCACCTTTGGGAATCCGATTGGGAAGGGGCCACCAACGTCATCGAAGTGCACATCAATCGTTTGCGCGGTAAACTCGACAAGGGTTTTGAAAAGTCGCTGATTCAAACCATTCGAGGCCGGGGCTATGCCCTCCGCGCATCTTAAAGACGTCTTCGGCACGCTGCGCTTTCGGCTGACGATCTGGAACACGGCCGTCGTGCTGGTGTTCGTTCTGATCACCCTGTGGGGAGTCCGCGAAGGATTGCGGCTGGTGCTCTGGCACGAGGCCGACGACCTGTTGATCGAAGACGCCCGCGAGATCAAGGCCACGATCGAGCAATTGTATCCCGATCTCGCCAAGATCTACGCCGAGCTCGATCGCAAGGCGACAACGCACACGCACCGCGGGCTGCACATCCGCATCTTCGACGAGCGCAACGAGCTTCTATGGACCAGCGCGAACTCGCCGGAAACACCGTTTTCGACTTCGTACTTCAAGCACGGGCTGGAGCCGGTGACGGCCGGCCACTATCGGTTGGTGCACTTCAAAGTCGATAAGGCGGGGCTCCCCGCATATACCGTCCGCATCGGCACGTCGTTCGAGCCGCTCGAAGACGATATCGCCCAGGTCACCTGGCTTCTGGTCGTGGTGGGATCGGTGACGGTGCTCGCTTCGCCCCTGGGGGGATATTGGCTGGCCGGCCGCGCCACGCGCCCCATCGCGCACATCATCGACACCACGGGGCGGCTGCATCCGAGCAATCTGGGCGAGCGGCTCCCCTTGCGCGGGACGGGCGATGAGCTCGATCGGTTATCGGCGACGATCAACGGGTTTCTCGACCGGATCGGCACGTACCTGGAGCAGAATCGCGAGTTTACCGCGAACGCGGCGCACGACCTTCGCTCGCCGCTCGCCGCGATCCAGAATTCGCTCGAAGTCGCGCTCAATGCCGACCGCTCGATCGACGAATATAAAGAGGTCTTGGCAGAAATCCTCGACGAGTGCGGGGGGCTGCGGATGCTGGTGAACCAGTTGCTCGTGCTGGCCGAGAGCGACGCGGGACGTTTGCAAGTTGGCACCGAGCCGGTCGAGCTCGACGCGGTCGTCCGCAAGACTTACGACATGTTTCTGGGGGTCGCCGAGGCGGCCGACATCACGTTGCGACTCGCTTCTCTCGAACGGGCTCGCGTTGCCGGCGATGCCGGACGCTTGCGCCAGGTAATCAACAATCTCGTCGACAATGCCATCAAATTCACGCGGCCCGGGGGCCTGGTCGAGCTGAAACTCGCATCGCGCCCGGCCGATCGCACCGTGCGGCTCTCGGTGCGCGACACGGGACCGGGGATTTCGGCCGCCGACTTGCCGCACATCTTCGATCGCTTTTTTCGCGGCGACAAAGCGCGGCTGCGCGACCGCCCGAGCCGCGGCACCGGATTAGGTCTGGCCATCTGCAAATCGATCATCGCCGCGCACGACGGGCGAATCGAAGTCGAGAGCGTGATCGATCGGGGCACAACGATGACCGTGATTCTTCCTGCCGCCAGTCCCGCCGGCTCCGAGGAAGCAGCTCAGCGCAGCGAATCGGCCGTATCGGCCGCCTCGTTTTGGTAGCGGGCGCGCGGTGCGATCCTGGGGCAATCGCGCGGGACCAGGTAGTTGCGAAGGCGCTCCGCATCGATGGCCCACACCACGGGCTGCTCGATGAATTCCGATGCCGGATTCTTGAGTTCATGCTTTTTCGCAGACGAGCAATTGAACTGGCGAATCGCGATGGAAGGGGGGTTCGTCATAGTTTCCGTGCGTGGCGACGATCTTGAAACCGGTTCGCGTGAGCATTGATTCCAAGTCCTCCATTGGCTCGTTCATGTGGCGACTTGGCAACCTAAACTCGGCAGTCCCGGCAATCGCCACGCGACTTCGGCCGGCGTGTCGAAAATTCTTGCACAATGTGTTGTCTGTTGCCGCGCGCCTGGCCTACGGTTTTCTCATGGTTGAGCGTGGCACAACCCCGCTCAGCCGGCACATCTTCCAGGCCTCACGGCCAAATGCACTTCGCTGAAAGACCGATCGCCGACGCTCGCTCGACGGCAACCGCACGTGTAGCCGCCGTGCCACGTCATCCACCGGAAGAAATTCCGGCATCTCGACACGTTTGCGGGCCCGCATCATGGTCGTCTCCCTTCCCTTTCGCCAGTTCGTTCAGCGACTCTCCCGCTTCGGCACGCGTCGTCCCCATTCCACGCGGTTGCGCCGGCGTCCCTCTGAGTGGCTCGTCGTGGCGGCAGAGGTGGAAACGCTCGAAAGTCGCCAGCTTCTGTCGAGCATCGTTGTCAACAGCACGTCCGGCGGAGAGAACTACGCTGCCACGGTCACGGCGGCGCAACTCGATCCGGCGCACACCGCGGTGACGTTGCGCGACGCCATCGATGCCGCCAACAATACTACCGGAGCCGATACGATCTCGTTCGACTCAAACGTCTTTCCAGCCAACGCCGCGGGCCCGACGACGATCGTTCTGAGCGGCGGCACACCCCTGGAGCTCTCGGATAAGTCGGGTGCGACCACGATCAACGGGCCCGGGGCATCTCAGGTCGCCGTCAGCGGAGCCAATCTCAGCACGGTGCTGGTCGTCGATAGCGGGGTGACTGCGACAATCGACGGCTTGACGATTACGGGGGGCAAGGGATCGATCAATCTCGGCGGCGGACAGACAGCGGCCGGAGGCATTGAAAATAACGGCACCTTGGCCGTCGAGAACTCGGTGATCAGTGGCAATGCCGGGGGAACTTTCGGCGGCGGAATTTACAACAACAACGTCATTACGATCATTGGCTGCACCTTTACCGGCAACTCGGCCCAGTTCGGCGGTGGCCTCTTCAGTGCCGGGAATGCCACGATCAACGCCAGCGTTTTCGACCTCAACTCGGCCGGGTCCAACGGCGGCGGCATATACAACCTGGCCGCCGTCACGCTCGAAAACAGCACACTCTCGAACAACACCGCCGGAGCCAACGGCGGCGGCCTCTACAGCAACAACCACGCCACCGTCATCGACAGCACGATCGCGGGCAACTCCGCTGCAACCAGCGGTGGCGGTTTCATCAATCTGAACGTCGTGACCCTCGTCGACTGTACGATTGCCGGGAACTTCTCGACACTGGGGGCCGGCGTTTATAACCCGTTCTCAACCGTATCGCTCTCGGGCACGATTGTCGCGCAAAATTCCGTTAGTCCGGCCAACCTGGCGTCCCGCGACTGGGCTGGACAGGCCGCCAGCGCCGGCAGCAGCTACAACCTCATCGGCGATGGAACCAATAGCGGACTCGCCAATGGCACCAACCACAATCTGGTCGGGACTTCGGCCAGTCCGCTCGATCCGCTGCTGGCTCCGCTGGGAAATAACGGCGGTCCGACGCAGACGATGGCCCTGCTGGCCGGCAGCCCGGCGATCGATGCCGGCGGCACAACGATACCCATCGATCCGATCACCGGACTGTCGCTGCCGTACGACCAGCGCGGCGCCGGTTTCAATCGCATGTTTGGCAGCGCAATCGACATCGGAGCACTCGAGCAAGTGTTCGTTCCGGTGACGGCCGGCGTCACAGCTCCGGCGGGTAACGTACGGGCAGCATGGCCTCGTGACGGTGGCGGTAGTCCCGGCTGATGCAACCGGCGTCGTGTCGCTGTTTCTCGATGGCAGGTCGACGGCGATCGCCACACACACGCTGACGGCGGGAGACAACGGCAGCTTTACGTTCGACGTCGGCGTCCTGAACGCCGGCGCCCACAGCCTGCATGCCGTGTATGCCGCCACCGGAAATTTCGTGAGCAGCACGGCCGATGGTTCGCTTGTGGTTGCCCAAGCCAGCGCCTCGATCAGCGCCCTCGGCTATAGCGTGACTTATGACGGTAAATCACATACCGCGCCGGTGACGGCCACCGGCGTCGGGGGCATCGACCTCGGCGCCGGCTTGACGCTGACCGGGACAGTGCACACGAGCGCCGGCACTTATGGCGATGCCTGGTCGTTTCACGACGCCGGCGGCAACTATGCCGACGCGAGCGGCACGGTGATCGACAGCATTGCCCAGGCCAACGCGGCGATCAATGTCACCGGTTACAGTGTCACGTTCGACGGGACAGCTCACACGGCAACCGGTGCGGTCACGGGGGCGGGGGGCGTTGACCTGAGTGCCGGCTTGACGCTCGCCGGAACGACCCACACCAATGCCGGCGCCAATGCCGACGCCTGGACGTTTCATGACGCCAGCGGAAACTACAACGACACCAGTGGTTTCGTCGACGACAGCATCGCCAAGGCGAATGCCGCGATCAACGTCACCGGTTACAATGTGACCTTCGACGGGGAGTCGCAAACAGCGGCTGGCGCGGCCACGGGGGTGGCAGGTGCGGACCTGAGCGCCGGTTTGACATTGACCGCAACAAGCCACGCGAACGCCGGGACCTATACGGACACCTGGATGTTCCACGACTCCGCCGGCAACTACAACGACGCCGCCGGAACAGTGACTGACGCCATCGCCATGGCCAGCGCGGTCATCGCGGTCAGCGGCTACAATGTAACTTTCGACGGGAATTCGCACGTGGCAACCGGCACGGCCACAGGGTTCGGGAACGTTGATCTGACTGCCGGCCTGACGCTGACCGGAACGACACACACCAACGCCGGAGCCTATGCCGACACCTGGACATTCCACGACGCCAGCGGCAACTATTCCGACGCGAGCAGCACGGTCAGCGACAACGTTGCCAAGGCCAACGCCACAATCAACGTGACTGGTTTCAGCGGCACATACGATGGCGCCTTTCACGGCGCGACTGGCACTGCGACCGGTGTCGGCGGAGCGAACCTCGGCGGCCAGCTTAATCTGGGGGCGGCCTTCCAGAACGTCCCTGGCGGGACGGCTCACTGGATTTTCAGCGGCAGCACGAATTACAACGATGCCGCCGGCGATGTGAGCATTGTCATCAGCGCCCGGTTAGTCACCGGTTCCATTACGACCGCCAATAAGGTGTTCGACGGCACAACCACGGCCACGATCAACGGCACTTCGCTGGCGGGCACGGTCGCCGGCGACGACGTTCACCTGACAGTCGGACCGGCCAACTTCGCGAGCGCGAATGTCGGCACTTGGACGGTGACGGGCACCGGCCTGGGCCTTTCAGGTGCTGCTGCCGGCAACTACGCGCTGGCATCAACCACTGCGACAACGACGGCGAGCATTACATCGGCCAATCCGCCCGGCAATGTACCTCAGCCGCTGACTGCCATCCTCAGCACGGCTCCCGTAGTCAACATCGCCAACAACGGGTTCCTGATATTCAAATTCAGCAATGTGGGCGGGATCGCCAACGGAGAGAGCGTCTCGCAGCTCTTCAACGGTGTGCAGTTCAGCCTCAAAATCGGGTCAAAAGTGTATTCCGTCAAATCCACGGCTTATGTCTTCCACGGATCAATCTACGTTGCTTGGCGCATCGACCCCCAACTGCACGCCGCCTTGGCCGCGCTGTTGGATCCCGCCGCCCCTTCGGCAAAGACGACGATCAGCCTGCAGGTATTCGCCACGTCGAGCGACGGGAAGTACACATTGGGCGGCAGCGTGCAGACACGCATCTTCCAGCAGCGGAGTGCACACGATAATGGTTCAGCTTACGATCACTCCGACGTTTGGGGGTGAGACGACCCGTGCGCCAGCTTGACGAAAAGCACGGTTGCGGCCGTGCTGCTCCAGTATCCGGATCTCGGCGCGGTTGCAGAATGGACGCAAATCGTTACGATTACGGGGCAAAAAGGAGAGATGGCAGAGTGGTCGAATGCACCGGTTTGCTAAATCGGCATCGCGGGTAAACTGCGATCGGGGGTTCGAATCCCCCTCTCTCCGCTGCGTATCCCGCTGACGGAATTTCGCGTTGACGAAGCGCGCTCATTCCAGCCGACCGGCGATCGTCCAGTGGCGGTCGCTGGTTTGTTTGGCCCAATCGGCGGGCAACGAGGCGGCAGCCAGCAGCTCGCCTACTTCCTCGAGCGTGAGGGCCGCGTGCAGCGAATCTCGGAACATCTGCCGCTGATGGTCGTTGGCCTCGCCGGCATAGGCGGCGACGATCTGCTCCAGCGCTCCCAGATCAGGGGGGCGTAAAAGATCGCGCACGAAGAGGACGCCGCCGGGGCGAAGCACACGCACCATCTCGAGGAAAGCATCTCGCGGCTCGGGGATGTGATGCAGGATGCTGTTGGAAATCGCAGCATCAAATGAGCCGTCCGCATAGGGAAGCGATTTGGCGTCAATCTCTGCCAGCTTGATCTCGGCCGTCAGACCTTCCCGGATGACGTTTCGCTGCCCCAGTTGCAGCATGTGCGAGGCCAGGTCGATGGCCGTGATCTTAAGACCCTGACGGCGGCGGCAGATCTCGATGGGGATCTGCGCCGTCCCCGTCCCCACATCGAGCACCGCAGGGGGGCCAGCAACGGCAAACAACTCGGCAGCCAAAGCAAGAAAATCGTCGGCGAACGCGCGGTTCACCTGCGAATGGTCCATGCGGTCGTAATCGACGGCCTCGGCCAGCGAGTCCATGACTTCAGGTTCGAGCGTGCGTGGGAGCATCAAGGTAATGCTAACGTTCGCAATCTTTGCGTGCCGCGAACAACGAAAGGCCCGCGGGAAAACTCCCGCGGGCCAATGGCTGATGCCGGTGAACTACAAACGCTTTACGATTTCTCGCCACCCGCGGGAGCCGCTTCGCCGCCGCCGGCATCGGCGCCGACTGCGGCCAGCTCGGCTTCGCGCTCGATCGTGGCGTCGAAGCTCAGGTGCTTCTGATCGCCCGTCTCGGCGACATTGACGGTGATCAGGTTCTTCCCCTCGAACGTTCCCTTGAGCAGCTCTTCCGAAAGCGGGTCTTCGATATAGCCTTCGATCGCCCGCCGCAAGGGACGCGCGCCGAAATCGAGATCGGCCCCCTTGTCGATCAGGAATTCCTTGGCCGCATCGGTGAGCGTCAGTTTGAGGCCCCGTTCGAAGAGCCGCTCGCGGACCTTCGCCAGCTCGATGTCGATGATCTGCTTGAGGTCGTCGCGAGTCAGGTGGCGGAAGACGATGATGTCGTCGACGCGCCCCAGGAACTCGGGCTTAAACTCCCGCTCGATCTCATGCTTGAGCCGCTCTTTCATTTTTTCGTAGCTCGAATCTTCGTCCTTCTTGCCGAAGCCGAACACGTCGCCCGAGTGAATGGCGCTTGCGCCGACATTGGTCGTCATGATGATGACCGTGTTCTTGAAATCGACCTTGCGGCCGAAGCTGTCGGTGAGATGCCCTTCCTCCATGATCTGCAGGAGCATGTTGAACACGTCGGGGTGGGCCTTTTCGATTTCATCGAGCAGCACGACGGCGTAGGGGCGCCGGCGAATCTTTTCGGTGAGCTGGCCTCCTTCTTCGTAGCCGACGTACCCCGGCGGAGCGCCGATCAGGCGGCTGACGTTGTGCTTCTCCATGTACTCGCTCATGTCAATCTGAATCAGGGCGTCCTGATCGCCGAACATGAAAGCCGCCAGCGACTTGGCCAACAGCGTCTTTCCCACGCCCGTCGGGCCGGCGAAGATGAATACGCCCGTGGGACGCTTGGGGTTTTTGAGCCCGCTGCGGCTGCGGCGGACGGCCTTGGCAATCGACTTGATGGCCTCGGACTGGCTGATGACCCGCTTTTGCAGGTCGCTCTCCATTTCGAGCAGGCGGGCCGCGTCGGCCTTCGACAGCCGAGTCAGCGGAATGCCGGTCATCTTCGAAACGACTTCGGCGATCACCTCTTCATCGACCAAGCCGTCGGATTCCTGCGCCTTCTCGCGCCAGTCGCGGGCCAGGTTTTCTTTTTCTTTTTTCTTCTTGTCGGCCTTGTCGCGGAGCGAGGCGGC
>DATGKC010000257.1:0-6365 GCA_035294845.1 Planctomycetaceae bacterium
GACATCGGTGTGGCCCTCGAGTCTGCAAGATTCTTCGGTCTTGAGGTCCCAAATCCTGATCGTCTCGTCACCGCACGAGGCGAGCAGAAGTCCATCTGGGGAAAATGCGACGGAATTGACGGGCCCGGCGTGCCCGCCACGGAGCTGGGAGACTGCTCCAGACGCGACGTTCCACAATCGAACGATTGAATCGCTGTCGCCGGTGGCGATTGTTTCGTTGTTCGGAGCGAACGCGGTGGCGAGTACGCCCATCGTGGCCGGCAGCGCGGGGGTCCTTTCGGCGCGGGATTCCATGTCCCATAAACGCAGCGTGCACTCTCCAGGCACGGCGCTGTCTGCCGCCGCGCCGGAAACGAGCAGTTTTCCGTCGGGCGAGAAGGCCAAACAGTGCAGCGCTGTCCGGTGGCCCTTGAGGTTCCCTAACCACCACCCCCGCTCGGTTTCCCAGAGATTGATGCCGAGGTCATCGCCTCCGCACGAAGCAAGAATCGGAAGCGTCGATGAAAAGGCAAGTGCCACGGTGTCCTGTCGCGGCGGCCGCATCGTCGCGAGAGGCTCACCCGTCGCCGAGCTCCAGAAAACAATCTTGGCGTTGCCTGCCGAGGCCAATTTCGTTCCGTCCGGCGAGAATGCCAAATAGTCGACAAGATCGCGGGAATTGGCCAGCGTTTCGCCGTCCGAGATAGTTAATTCCGGCAATGCGTCGCGCAAAGAGCATTTTCCTGATTGCGTAACGCGGCCGTCACCCCCCGCAGTGAAATGCAGGTAGAGTTTCCGCAACGATCTCAATGTGCGCAGGCGGATGAGTCCCGCATCGGAAACGCCTGTGTTGTTGAGAGACAGCTCCCGCAACTTCGGGAAGGCCGACAGATGGCCGAGTCCTTCGTCAGTAATTTCTGTGCCGGCCAGGTTCAGCCATTCGAGACGGTCGAGCGCGGCAAGCTGCGCGAGGCCAGCGTCGCTTAGGCGCGTCGATTGCAGATCGAGAGACACCAGGCCGGTGAGAGAGGCGAGCGGCGCAAGTTGCACGTCGCCGGCTGGAACGCGCCTGAGGTCGAGCGAACGAAGTTGCGATAAACTTGCCAGGTGCGCCAGCCCCGATCCGGTGACTTGAGTGTCGACGAGATACAGAGATTGCAGCCGTGGCAGGCTTTTGAGACACAAAAGTCCAGCATCCGAAACGGCCGTCCATCGCACAGACAACAGCTCCAGATTCTGGAGCATCTTGAGATTCGCCAGACCCGCATCAGTGACCGCGGTCTTATCGAGCCAAAGCGTTTTCAGCGATTTCAGCTCCCGAAGGTGCTGCAGGCCCTGATCGGTGACGGGCGAATAGGAGAGGTCGAGCATGTCGATCCCTGGCTGCACGAAGAGCGCCGAAAGCCCGTCATCGTTTCGCAAACTTTCAGGCAGCACGACCTGCGTCACCGGACGAAGGAATTCCGGTGTATCATCTCCCAGCAAGTCGCCGACGACGCCCGACGCTCGCGGCGCCCGGCGCACTTCGCCTCCCTCTCGTTCGATGAAGCGGAGTGCCATCCGCTGGCGATAGACGGGGGCGCCGAAGCCCAGGCCAATCGCAGCCACGAGCAGCACCACGGCCGACCAGACCCACCAGGCCGTGCGAATTCCCAGAAACATCGTCGGGCGGCGTTGGGTCTGGCCTTGATCGTCCGAATGCATCTCGCGCCCCCGAGTCGGAAAGAATCACCGGGATTATAGCCGGTCTCGGACGCCGTGGCACGAATTGCCGGTTTGAATCAGGCCTACGGGTGCACGGCGACCTCTCCGCTCTCGCTTTGCGCCGGGCCGGCAAGGGTCCAGGTCTAGCTCTCCGTCCACGGAGAGAGTCGGGATGGGGTTTTTGTTTCACTGACGGCCGGCGATGCGCGATCGGGGCACGAGTCGAGGCGCAAAACGCCCCCCCTCGATCCCCCCGCGAACGGGGGGAGGGACGCGCGGCGCACAGTTTCCCAAATGATCCGAGTACACGCAGCGAAATACCAGAGCGTTGTACCAATGCCCAATAAGCCGACACGTCCGGCGTATTCGAGCAGACAATAGTGCGCCGCGATCAAAACGGCGGGAACGATCGCAGCGCGACGCGCGACGCTTGGGCGTCCTGTCTCGATGAGCCATAGAGGCATGAAGAGCGACGCGGGCAAGAGCAGCACGAAGTAATGTCCTCGCGCCACGGGCGAGACGACGAGCGTGGCGACTGACGCGAGTCCGAATGCGGCTCCCCAAAGCAATGGACTTTTCGAACGGGCGGCGCGGACTACCACGCACAATAAGGCCGCCACCGCCAAACCGCGCACGACGAAAAGCGCCCGCGAAACCGCCGGCGCATCCATCGGCATCGCTTGGTGCGCTTTTCCGGTGAGGTTGTCATAAGGTCCGCCGCCGAGCTGATACGCCGCCCAGTTTCCACAGCGATAGACGGCGTTCGAGAAGCTCTGGTTGCGGGGCGAATCGACGTCTCCTCCAAAATCTTCGGTGCGCACGTCGTTCACCTTTGTAGCCACTTTTTCGTACCACGTCGTCAGGTGACGAAGGTTGTCGTTCCACCCGACCAATGCGCCCGGAAAGAGCACCAGGAAAAAAACGCACCCCGCAATGCAGCCGACAGTCGCGCACGCGGCATGCGAGAATTGCCGGTTATCGCGAGCCCGACTGCGATTTGCCGCCGCGGAGATAAACAGTGCAAATAGCAGGCACGCGACCGGCAAAAGAGGGGTCAACTTGAGGGCGATCGGCAGCGAAAGAAAGGCGCCCCCCATGAGCCAAATCCGCACACTGCGGCCTGTGACAGTCAGACGGTATCCGAGCAGCAGAAAATAAAGCAGGGCTACGCCCATCTGCCCGCGCTGGAGGCAATTCAAGGCGGGCAGAATCGCCGCTGTCGCAGCCGCGACAATCAGCCAAATCGGCAGCGGGACCAACGCATTGCCGGAGTCGCCAGGGCCCGCCACTCCATAAGAATCGTCTGCATGGCAATTCTTGAATGGCAGAGAGCGCTTCAGCAGTTTGCAGCATTCGAAATAAATTCCGAATCCCATGAGCGCCGAGAGGCCAAACCAGACGCCGGCCTGTGCCGGGCCCGACAGCCGCGCGAGGGGCGCGACAACAAGCGCCAAGAGCGGCGGGTAGAGATATTTCCAGCCGCGGATATTGGCCACCTCGTAGGGCTCGCGCCCGTCAAAAAACGCGCGGCCGGCCTCGGTATACACGGTGAGATCGGTCATGTGCCGCCCCGGATGCGCGGGATCGATGATGGCCCGCCGGCTGACATCCACGGCACACCAAACCGCCAGCGCGATCGAGATGCCCAGGAACACGGCCCAGTGGCGGCGGACATGCGCGAATAGCGAGGGGTCAGCCATCGTGGCCGCCTTACTCCTCGTTTTCGACGCTGAACTGGCCGGTTTGGACGGTCCTGGTTCGGCGCAGCCGCGCGACGCGCGAAAGGGCCATGAGCGGAAAATAGATGCGATAAAGGTGGTAGCGCAGGTAAAACACCTTCGGGAAACCGGTGCCGGTGAATTCTTCCTCGTCCCAGCCTCCGTCGTCGCGCTGCGTGTCGAGCAGGTACTGTACGCCCGAGCCCACCGCCGCCGAATCGACTTCGCCGGCGGCGCACAACCCGAGAAGGGCCCAGGCCGTCTGCGACGCAGTCTCCGTCCCCCTTCCGCGCAAATGCGCGTCGTCGTAACTGGCGGGAGATTCGCCCCATCCCCCGCTGTCGTACTGCCGCATCTTGAGCCATGCGACGGCTCGACGGATCCGCGGATCAGACGCCGGCACTCCCAGCGCCATCAGCCCCACCAACGTTTGCCAGGTTCCGTAGATGTAGTTCACCCCCCAGCGGCCGAACCAGCAATGATCTTGCTCCTGGTTCTTCCAGAGAAAGTCGATCGCTCGGCGTGCCAGCGAATGCTCCGGCGTCATGCCCAGCCCCGAGAGCATTTCCAGGACGCGCGCCGTGAGATCGGCGGTGCTCGGGTCGATCATGGCGTTGTGATCGGCGAACGGGACGCGTGTAAAGATCTCGCGATCGTTGTCGCGGTCAAACGCGCCCCAGCCTCCGTCGCGATTCTGCATGCCGACGATCCAGCGCACGCCGCGCGAAACGGCGCCCAACACCGGGCGAAGCGCCTCGATTTCAGCCACGGCCGCCGTGGAATCTGCACCGCGCTGCGTGAGCACGGTCGAAACTTCGGTTCCAAGGACGGACCCCGGGCTGCCGTCCGTCATCACGTATTCGGCCCGCCAGCGCGACAGGTCGGTCGCCGAGAGCGTCCGCGTCAATGCGATCAGCACCATCGCCGTGTCGTCAACGTCGGGATAAAATCGGTTTTTGAACTCGAAGAACCAGCCGCCGGGTTGTTTGTTCGCGCTGCGGACGGTCCAGTCTCCCTCGGTCGCGACCTCCTTCGACAAGAGCCACTTCACCGCGCTGCGGATCGCCGGGGAATCGGCGGGCATCCCCGCGTCGCAGAGGGCGATTGTGGCAATCGCCGTGTCCCACACGGGCGAGCGGCACGGCTCCAGCCGGATCGTGTCGCCTTCGCGAATCGACAGCTTTTCGAGCTCCTCCAGCGCCGAGCGCACGAGTCGCGAATCGTTGGTGTGCCCCAGGCATTTCAGTGCGATGACGCTCCAGACGATCGGCGGAAAGATCGCTCCCAGTCCGTCGCTATCGGCGAACCGCGCCTCGATCCACTCTGCGGCGCGTCGGATGGCCATTCTGCGAAAGGGCTTAAGACGCCAGCGCTCGGCCAGCTTGATCGCGCGGTCCGCTCCGCGAAACAGCCGGTCCCAATTGATCCACGTCGGTTTTTTCAACGAGTCGACGACCGACGAAGCGGCCATCGTCGCCGGCAATTCTTCCGGAGACGTTAGAAACAACTCGTCGATTCGGTGTTTGTCTGGAAGCGCGTTTTGCGGACGAAACGCCCACAGCAGCGACAGCGGGACAAGAATGGTGCGCGACCAGGCCGACATTTCATAGATGTTGAACGGCAACCAGCCCGGGATGAGCAGAATCTCCGGGGGAACGGCCGGGCATTTGTCGTAAGATATCACCCCCAGAAGGGCCAGATAATAGCGCGTGAAGCTGTTGACCTGCTCGGCGCCCCCGGCCTCGCGGATCGCCGTCCGCGCGCGAGCCATGTAGCCGGCATCGGGCGAGTGCCCAGCCAGCTTGAGTGCGAAATAGGCTTTCACCGACGCGCTGATCTCCAGCGGCCCCCCCGGGTAAATGGCCCAGCCCCCGCCGGGAAGCTGCTTCTTGAGGATATAATTTGCGGCCCGCTTGACGACCGACGTATCGGCTTGTCCCAGGAAGGCCAGCAACAACACATATTCGGATTCGAGGATCGTATCGCCCTCGAGCTCACCCACCCAAAACCCCTCCGGGGCTTGCCGCGCGAGCAGATAGTCGCGCGTCCGTTCTATGGCCGCCAGAAGCCGCGTGGCTCCCGCGAGCGGTCTTTGGCCGGCCGGCACGAATGGGTCGCCCGTTCTTTGGCCGGGGCGGTCCGGATGCGGTCCGTCGAAGCGAAATCGGCGTTCACCCGGCCAACCCGATGTCATTCCAGGCTCCCGATCCTGCTGGAGAAAAAACAGCCAGTCCGTGCACGGCGTGGATGGTATGCAGACTGCAAAATTGCTGCAACGTCAATGTTGTCTTGAGGAAAACGCCACCGTCGGCTACGATCCGCCCCCTTTTCTGATTCGCGAGAACCTTGTGGAATACCAGTTTCGACCGATCGGCAAAAAATGCGCCGCGACCGGCGAAGACCTCGTCCCCGGCAGCGAGTGCCACTCGGTGCTGATCGAGCAGAACGGCGACCTGACGCGGCTGGATTTTTCGGAACAGGGCTGGAATGGGCCCCCGCATGGCGCTATCGGCGTATGGAAGTGCGTGGTCCCCAGGCCGACCGAAGTCCGGCACGAGCCTCTCGATGCGACGGCCCTCATGACCTGCTTTGAACAACTGACCGAAGAGCACAGCCCGGCTCGCGAAGGCTTGCGCTATGTTCTGGCGCTGCTCTTGGTGAAGAAACGAAGGTTGCGGCTGGAAGGCTCGCGCAGCGAGGGAAACGAAGAATACCTGCAATTGGCCGGCGCCCAGGGAGAAGGCGCCTACGAAGTTCGCGATTTCAACCCCGGCGATGAAGAGATTCAACAATGGCAGCGGGATCTGAATATTTATCTGGCCTCGGAATGGAGTTGAACGACTAAATTTCATGCTGCGACGTCGCTCGTTCCTGCTGAGCCTGTTGCCACTCACATTGAGCGGGGCTCATTCAGGGTGCGCCTGGAATCGAAACTTTCTCGGCGCGCGAACGACGCCTCAACCC
>DATGKC010000258.1:0-2014 GCA_035294845.1 Planctomycetaceae bacterium
TGGGCCAAAGTTGGGGGCCGGGCGTTCAGAACATTCCGGGAAAGGGGCGGGCCTACATCAATCGGTTCGGCTACGATCCGAAGAATTTTGCGAAGAGCACGTTGATGAACCTGGAATTCGAGCCGGTGCTTCCCGAATCGGTGCTGACGGCCAAGCCCGTCTACATGCTCGTGCAAGTGACCGACGCTTCGCACGTGCGCGTGGGCTTCAAGGCCACAGAGAAAGACGCATGGATCTTTTCCAAGCCGCTCGACACCGAGAAAACTTTCGGCAAGAAGATCGGCAAGATCGGCTACCCGTGCCTCGCGTCGATACAAGGCAGCGCCGGGAACAAAGGCTGGGGAGTCGGCAATTCGCCGCGGTACCAGCGGTTCCTGATCGACTACGTGCGATTTCGATCGGCCGACACGCAGCGCCCGGCGCGATAAAGTCGGCGAACGACGTGCAACTCGCCGTCCTCAAGATAGATGGCTGCGAAGTTTCGCTGCGGGTAGACTTGTGGTATGGATCCTCCGGTGAAACCGACGCTTCCCGAGCGCCGCCATTCTTCGATCCGGCCGATTTGGAGCTTGTTGGCGGCCGTCCCGACTGGCCGGTCACATGGGTGTCGTGGGACAATGCGCAGGCATTTTGCGCAAAATCGAGCGCGAAAGAGGGAATCAAGTACCGCCTGCCGACTGAGGCAGAGTGGGAATACGCGTGCCGCGCTGGGACAACCACCCCCTGGAGCTTCGGCGACAACAACGACGATTTTGGCGATTATGGATGGACCTTCTCCAGCAGCCGCGATTACTTCCTACATCATGTGGGACAGAAGAAGCCGAATCCATTCGGGCTTTTCGACATGCACGGCAATGCGGCAGAATGGTGCCAGGACATTTACACGGGAATGCTACCAGGAGGAGTGGACCCTCTGGCGGTATCTTCCAAAAATACGTACCGAGGAAAGTTGCAATGTATCGCGGAATCTCCATCTCGGATTCGACCCGTTCGGCGTGGCGCGGCTTCGAAGATCCGACGTTGTGTCACCCCGAACTTGGTTTTCGCGTCGCACGCGATCTTGGCGAGCCGCGACGGTCGAACGCGAAGTGAAAATGCCGTAGAGAAATCAGTGCGCCGTGGCACGATCGACTGCAAAACTGCGGCTGCGCCAAGCCATTGAACACATACGGTCGCCGAGCAAGTGAGACGGTTTCCCTACGACGCCGGGTAAATGAGCAAGCGAGACGCTTGCTCTACGACTACCGGTCGATTTCGCCCATCACGATGTCGAGCGAGCCGACGATGGCGGGAATGTCGGCGATCAGGCAGCCGGCGCACAACGGATACGTCACCGACAGGTTGCAGAACGACGAGCTCTTGGCCCGCGCCCGCAAGGGGATATTGCTGTCGTTGCCGACCAAGTAAAAGCCCATCTGCCCGCGCGGGCACTCGGTTTCCAGATACGTGTCTTTCCGCGGCAGCTTGGTCGCCATCTTGAACGGCACGCGGTAGGTTCCCTCGGCCTTCGGATAGCGGTCGAGCCCTTGCCGCACGAGGCCGATCGATTCGACGACTTCGCGCATCCGCACATAAAAGCGGCACCAATTGTCGCCCAGCACGACCTCGCGCGGCGCCGATTCGTAAGGGGCCACCTGAATATCGTAATTGTAACCCTCGTACATGCGGGTGTAGATTTTCTCGCCGTCGCGGCGCAGATCGTGATCGACCCCTGAGCCGCGCAACACCGGCCCAGTGCAGCCGTAATCGATCGCCATCTCGCGCGAAAGCACTCCCAGCCCCGCGGTGCGCTTGATGAAAATCTGGTTCTCAGTGAGCAGCGTGTGATACTCGAAGATCCGCTTTTCGAGCCAGTCGAGGAAAATTCGGCAGGCATCGCTCCACGAGAGCGCCAGGTCCATTTTGTGGCCGGTGAGCGCCGCGAGGCCCGGCGGAATCGTGATCTTCTCGGGCAGATCGTGCGTGGCGCCGCCGATCGTGATGTAACTGTACGTCAATCGCGCGCCGCACACCT
>DATGKC010000259.1:0-6438 GCA_035294845.1 Planctomycetaceae bacterium
GTCGAAACCTGTCATCGGCAATCTCGCAACAGCTTCGAATACCTGACCGCCGCCATTGACGCCTACTTCGCCGGTCGCACTGCCCCGTCACTACTCCCCGAGGCGTGAACGGTTACGTTACTTCGACAACGACCAGAAGACAGCGGCGCCCAAGGACGCGCAGCGGCTTATCGAGCGGTGGGCGGCATGCTCTGACTGACTTGGCATGTGAAGGAAGCCTGACCGTGGATCTTCTCACTCATGAACAATTCCATCACGGCGAATTGATCCGACTGATCGCCATCTTGGCGGCTTCGCGAACTCTGGCGTCGGAATCTTTCTGTCTCTTTTCCAGTGCGGGGATGGCTTCCTTGGCTTGGGCGCCGAAATAGCCCAGCCCGATCGCCGCGCTCCGCCGCACGTCGCCGTCCACGTCATCGAGCGACCGGATCAGCGCGGGCACGACTTTCGACGCCTCGTCAGTTCGTTTCGGCAACAGCCGCGCTGCCTTGATTCGATCTCCGTCGTCCTGCGAATCCAAATCGCCGATCAGGTCGTCGGTCGGTATGGCGCGACTGCAACCCCCCACGGTCATCAAGCCCAATAAGATCATGACGCCCAGACTCATTCGCACGGCCGCACCTCCCGATTCAGGTCTTCGATGAATTTCGCCGTTCCGCATGGCCCATAGCGCGAGGTCAGTACTGTCCCAGCACTTCGCGACCGGAGATGGTGGAGAGTGCCTGATATGTGGGTCCGTCGACAAAACTGCTGATGAAACGCACACTACCATCGCCGAACAGGAAAAACGCACCACCGGAATGGTAGCTATAGAAAACGTCGGGATCGAAAATCGGAAAATCGGCGCTGGGGAGGTGCGTTGCATTGCAATGGGCCAAAACCAGCGCTTCGCCGAAGTCGGCATTGTCATAGGGCGGGCCGGGCGGGGGCGAGTAGGGAGACACAGGCAGCGCCGCCATCCAGGCCGGGCAACGGCCTCCCGGGATGGCGCCCGTCCACGTGCTGGGGGCATGGTTGCTGGAACGCTCTCCGGCGGCAATCGTGTTGCTGAGCCCATCGGTCACGCGCGCATCGGTCACATTGCTGTTCCGCCAGAACATGCCCACGCCCGCCGGACCGAATTTGCCGGCCAGGCCATCGGCGCCAGGACCGGGCTGCGGATTTCCCCCCGCGCCGTTAAAACACTCTTCCCAGCCGTTGCACGCCACGTAGTTGCTGTGGGCCACCGTCGCGATGGGCGTGCTGAAGTTGCTGTCGTAGACCGGAAACGGGTCTTGAAGACCGTCCGAAGGACACTGGAACATGGGCATCGCAACCAGGCATAGCGGCGCGTTCGGCCCGACCGCAACGCCCTGATTGAAGTTGATCCGGTCATAAACAGGCGATTGTTCCATGTACGGCAACAAGAATGTGGCCCAACCCCATCCCGGCCCCTGGTCGTTATCGGGAGTGCTGTTCGGATTTCCGTTCCGGTCCACATATCCCGGAGGAAAGACCTGGAGCGTTGCATGATAATTGTGCAGGGCCACGCCGATTTGTTTGAGGTTGTTCCGACACTGCGTGCGCCGTGCGGCCTCGCGCGCCTGCTGCACGGCCGGCAGCAGGAGCGACACGAGTATGCCAATGATCGCAATCACGACGAGCAGCTCGATCAACGTAAAGCCTCTTCTTCGAGACGAACGCATGAAAATTGCTCCTGAATGATTTTGTAAGAGAAGCCGTTACGGCAGCGTGGCCACAAGACTGGTCGGACCTGTTTAACTCCACGCCGCGCGTAACGGTGTGCGTATGCCCGGGAATCAAGTTATGGAGCAAGCCCGGATCGGGATTCAGGCTATGCGCTCCACGAACAGGCCGTCGCGCGTGGGACGTGCGTCAGGACACACTGGAATCAGCAACCGCGCCGATTCAAGCACGGTCCGCAGCGGCAGGTGGCGCCCGGGAGCGATACGAGAGGGCCGCCGCCGCACGGGGAGCGCCGGCATCCACGCAATCGACGCGGGCAGCGACAAATTCCGCGACCTCGACGAAGTCAACAGGAGTTGATTGTTGCGGCTGCGCGAAAAACTGGCAGATGAGACACAGGTCATGGTCGTGGCCAGGACGACTGACGGCCGTATGCGACGAATTGCGGCGAAGTTCGTGCTTTGCGTGGTGCTTGCCCGCTGCGTGCCCCCCACAGCAATGCCCGTGAGCCGAGTCGGCGCACGCCGCTTTTTGGCAGTCATTCGCGTCGCTGTCGCAGCTTTCGGCACGGCAAACAGCGTGTTCGGTGAGATAATGCCAGCCTTGCCCGCCAGCGGCCAAAGGCCCGAAGGCAACCAGCACTAATAGCGCGATCAGTCGGCGCGGAAACACACGCATGAGATGGCAGAGTCGGGGGACTCACTCGAAAGCAATCGACCAGTCGCCGTGTGGGTCCATTTCAGCATTGATTACGTGCCAAGTCAAGGCTTTGTGGGATTTCCCGGAAACTCCGTTGCGATTGTGACGAGCGTCCCGCCCCCCGTCCACGGGGGGATCGAGGGGGGGCGGCGCGTCTCGGTGCATGGAACCGCGAATCGGTGACAGCGATGCGCACGTTGAGCGCGCACTCCACGGGGCCATCGCTCGACTGGCGTCTCCGGCAACGCACAAGTTGTGCGAAGTCGTGCGTGCCGCGCGCGAGTCATTTCGCAGCGATCGCTCTTTCCCCGCCACCCGCCGAGGGGGGGCCTAAACCACGTGCCATTCGGCATTAGCCTGCGCAAGTTGGCGCTGACGAAAACTTGCTCAATCAACCACGACAGCCTGAAGGTTGAACTCCAACGCAGCCGCGACGTCCGCGCGGCGGCTACATTTCCACGGCGAATCGTTCGCGGAAGTGCAAGAGGGGCTGGTCGCGATCGAACGAGGCGCGCAGCTCTTCGGCCACGGCGGCGACGATCGATTCGTCGATGCGCTGGGCTCGGTCAGCCATTCCGGCCAACAATGCCAGATCGCACAACCGGTTCAATTCACGCGGAATGCCGCGCGTCTCGTTGAATAGGCGGGTGAACGCCTCAGGCTCGAAGAGCGGCCGGTCGGCTCCGGCGCGCGCGAGAAGCGCCTCGACGTATTGCTGCGACTGCTCGCGATCGAACGCCGGCAGCTCAATCCGCAGGTCCGAAATCTCTCTTAACGATTGAGCGAGTCCCGAGACGCGCTCGCTGCGGACACCGAGAACCAGCGTCAGCCCGGTGTCGCCGGCCGATGCCATGTGCTGCAAGCGTTCGACAGTTTCCAGGCAGTCGATGTGCGCGCGGTCGAGATGATCGAGCACCAAAACGAGGGGCGAGCGCACGAAGCGGTTGGCCGAAACGCGGTCGCTTAATTTCCGCCACAGCCGATGCGGCGAATCGTCGGCGGCGGGCGCGAGGCCCAAAGCCGCCAGGGTCTCCCACAGCATTTCGCGGCCGCTCTGTCCAAAAAGGTCGACGAGGGCCGCCTGGCCTGCGCCGCGCGCCGCTTCCCGCCGCAAGACCTCCAGCACCAGCGATTTTCCCGTGCCGGCGGGGCCCGAAAGCACGCCGCAGCGGCGCCGCTGCTCGATCAAAAACAACAGGCGCGCCAGGGCCTCTTCGTGCCAGGGACTTTCAAAGAACCAGCGGGCGTCGAGCGTATTCTTGAAGGGAGTTTCCGCCAGACCCCAATATTGTGCATACATCGAGCGGTCCTTCCTCCCGGTTCCCTGATATAATCGTCCTCAAGGCAATCGCCGCATCACCGGTAAGGCTCAATTTGCCGGCGGGAAACCCAAATTCACAGGACCCCAAGTTCGACAGCCCCTTTCCATGCCGCGTCGTTTTTGGGTTGATCAACCGCTGGCTGTCGGCAAGAGGCGGCTCGCCGGGCCTCAGGCCCACCATTTGATTCATGTCTTAAGGATCGGCGTCGGCGAGCGCGTCGTCCTATTCGACGGCGGCCCGCTGGAAGCCGGGGCGACCGTCACGGGGATCGCTGAGGGCGCCGTCGAGCTCGCCATTGACGAGTTGAGCGAGGCGAATACCGAGCTCGTCACGGCTATCGTCCTGGGGGCGGCCGTCCCCAAGGGGGACCGGTTCGGCTGGCTGATCGAAAAGGCGACCGAGCTGGGCGTTACGCGCTTCGTGCCGCTGGTTGCCGAACGCAGCGTCGTCCATCCGGGCGAGGGAAAACTCGACAAAATGCGGCGCACGGTGATTGAAGCGAGCAAGCAATGCGGCCGCGCGCGGCTGATGGAGATCGCATCGCCGATGGCGTGGCCCGACTTCGTCGAGCGCGAGCTCTCGTCGGGCAATGGCTGGGTGGCGCACATCGCCGGACAGCCCCTTGTCGCCGAATTCGCGCGCCAGGAAGGCCCCATTGTTGCGGCCGTGGGACCTGAAGGAGGTTTTACCGATGCTGAATTGGAGTTGGCTACCCGGGCGGGGGCGAAGCTTGTGTCGCTGGGTCCGCGGGTGCTGCGGATCGCGACGGCGGCGTTGACGCTGGCGGCGCTGCTGACCGCCGGTCGGTAAATTTCTCGATCGTGGCCTTTTCGGTCAACTCCTTCATGAGCTCGGCGACCCGCTTTTGGAACAGCGTGCTCTTGAGTTGATTTTTGATGTCTTCCTGGACCGACTCGAAAGGTTCGTAATCGGCTTCGGTGCGGTCGATGACGCGGATGATTTCGATTCCGAGAGGCGTTTCGATCGGTTCTCCCACTTCCCCTTTGGGCCGCTCGAAGAGCGCCGTTTCGACCTCTTTGTCGCGCAGATTCCCCTTCGCCGTCCAACCCCAAAGCCCGCCTTTGCGTGCCGTGGCGCCGTTCGAGCACTCTTTGGCGATCACGGCGAAGACCTCGCCTTTTTTGAGCCGCTCGAGAATCTCAGCCGCCTTCTTTTTTGCTCCTTCTTTGCCGCCGTGCTTCGCATAGCTGAGCTGGATTTGCTCCCATTTCACCTTGGCTTGGATGGCGTATTTGTCGAGATGGTCCTGGTAGTATTTGAGGATCTCCGGGCGGTCGAAACCCTCGCGCACCAATGTCTTTGTTCCGATGTATTGGCGTGTGAGCTCGCGGTTGCGAAATATGGTGCGCATGGTTTCCAGGCTCGATCCCCGCTCTTGCAGCTTGGCCTCCAGCTCGCCTTCGGTCGTGACGCCGAATTTTTTCATAATGCCGGGGAGCTCGTGCGCTTTGTACTGGGCATCGAGCTGTTTCTTGATGCCCTCAAGCTGTTCCGGCTTGAGCTTGGTTTTGAGCGCTTGAAGCACGAGCTCTTGTTCGATGTGCGATGGCAGGAGTTTTGATACGTAGTCCTGCCGCAGCGCCTCGAATTTGTCGGGCGGCAACTTTTTTTCGGCTGCTGCCAGGTACTCGACCCCCTCCAGCGGAAGCTGCCGCAGAATGTCTTCCGAAAAGATCGGCACCCCGTTGACGAGCGCGGCGACCTCCACTTTCTCGAAATCCCTCCCGTGACCTTCCAGCTCGATCGGCGACGTGAAGCCGATCGGAACGGTCGTGGACGAAACCGGCTTCGAATCGTCGGCCGGCGGGCGGGCCTCGGCCTGCGTGATTTGACTCGGTGTGCCTTTGCCATGGGGCGCGGCGTCGGCATCTTCGGCTTCCGCCGATTCGCCGGAAGATAGTGAATCTTTTGGATCGGCCGAATCGTCGCTTTTACCAGCCTGACGATGAGCTCCCGGCCTGGCCTTTTTCGATGGGCCATCAGAGTCCGAAGCCATAGCGGCGGGCGCGGCGGCCAGGGCCGGTGCGTTGCCGATCGTCGGTGCGAGCTGATTCGCCGCCGAGCCGTCGAGCTTGACCGGATCGCTGCCTGGCTTTTTGGCTTCGGGCGCTGTTTCGGCAGGCAAAATTCGCTGCGGCGGCGGGGGAACGACAGGGTTTTCCGTCTTCTTTCCCAATCCGAGCTGCTCGCAGCCGGCCAGGTCGAACACGAGCAGCGCAGCAAATAGCAGGCGACGGTGACGCATCACCGGTTCGATGGGAAAGGGAACGGGCATGAAAAAGACCGGTCGCCGCGGCGCAACGACTGGTGAGAAGGCAGGTTGGGTGCGCGAAGGACGGGCGGATTATAGCCGAACGCCGTTTGGCTGCAACAGCGCTTTGAGGGCCGCGATCGGCTCGCCGTTCGACTCAATTCCAGCGCCCCGAATGAGATACGCCGTGCGCCCATCGACGATCCGCAGGCGCCCGATCGCACGCGCCGCGAGGGCATCGACCTGCTCGCGGTTGCGGTAACGCAGCACCACATCGCTCTTTTCCAGATGAATGTCGTCGATTTGCCAGCTTTGCGCCAAAAGCTGCAACTGTTTGATAGCGATCATGTTGCTCACCGGTTCGGGAATGGGCCCGAACCGATCGCGGAGCTCGACTTCCAGCTCGGCCAGTTGCTCGATCGAATCGACCCGCGAGAACTTTCGATAGACATCGATCTT
>DATGKC010000260.1:0-8680 GCA_035294845.1 Planctomycetaceae bacterium
AGCAAGTTCACGACGGCGCGGCCTTTGGCCGTGCGGTTGAGCAGGGGAATGTCATAAACCTTTCGCCAGAACACCTTGCCGCGGTCGGTGAAGAACAGCAAATAGTCGTGCGTGCTGCACACGAACAGGTGCTCGATCGGGTCTTCGTCATCGGCCTTGGCTCCGGTAATCCCGCGCCCGCCGCGCCTTTGGGCCTTGTATGTGCCGATTTCCATTCGCTTGATGTACCCGCGATGCGAGAGGGTGACGGCCATGGTCTCTTCGGCAATCAGGTCTTCGCGCGTCACGACCCCCAGCTCTTCATCGGTGATCGTCGTCCGCCGTTTGCCGCCGTATTTGGCCTTGAGCTCCTCCATCTCTTGGCGCACGAGGGCGAGGAGATTGGCCTCATCCGACAAGAGCCGCAGATACTCGATGATGTCGTCGAGCAACTTGCGGAATTCGTCCCCCAGTTTGTCGCGTTCCAGCCCGGCCAGCGAACCGAGCTGCATCGACACGATGGCCTCGGCCTGAGTCGCCGAGAGAGAGTACTCGGCGGCGACGCCGCGTTCGTCCTGGAAAACCTTGTACCCTACGTCGCCCAGGGCCCGCGCGATCAATTCACCCGGCACCACCAGGGCTTGCAGCCGCACGCGGGCTTCGGCCCGGCTGGGCGAACGGCGGATCGTGTCGATCACCTGGTCGATGTTGAGCTGCGCGATGAGCAGCCCTTCGACGACGTGCTTCCGCTTGCGGGCTTCGGCCAGCAGGAACTCGGTGCGGCGCCTCAGCACGTCGACGCGGTGCCGCAGAAACTCCTGCAAGAGCTGCTTGATGGTCAAGGTCTGCGGCCGGTTGCCCACCAGGGCCAACAGGATGATGCTCACCGTCCCCTGTAGGGGCGAGAACTCGAACAATTGGTTGAGCACCACATCTCGATCGGCGTCGCGTTTGAGCACAATATGCAGGCGCACCTGCCAGTCAGGCGTGTTGCGATCGGTGAGATCGACGATGCGGGCGATGCCGTCGATCTTGTCGTCGCGCACGAGCTGCTCGAGTTTTTCGCGGACGCGGTCGCGCGTCTCCATGTACGGAATCTCGGTGACCACGATGACGTCGGCATTCTTCTCGGTCTCGAAATGCGTGCGGGCCCGCAGGGTGATCGTCGATCGGCCTTGCAGGTAGCCGTTGCGAATCCCCGAGCGGCCGCAGATGATGCCTCCCGTCGGAAAATCCGGCCCTTCCATCACGTCCAGAATTTCGCCGATCGCGCAGTCGGGGTTGTCGATCAAGAGGGTTACGGCGGCGCAGGCCTCAGCCAGATTGTGCGGCGGAATGCTGGTCGCCATCCCCACGGCGATGCCGTTCGAGCCGTTGATGATCAGGTTCGGGACCCGCGAGGGGAGCACAACCGGCTCGGTGTGCGTCTGGTCGTAGGTGGGGATAAAATCGACGGTGTCGCGGTCGATGTCGTCGAGCATCTCGGCGGCGACTGCCGAGAGGCGCGCCTCGGTGTACCTCATGGCCGCCGGGGGCAGACCGGCCAGCGAACCGAAGTTCCCCTGTTTGTCGATGAGCACTTCCCGCATGACCCAGGGCTGCGCCAGGCGCACGAGCGTCGGATAGACCGAACTTTCGCCGTGGGGATGGTAATTGCCGCTGGTGTCGCCCGAGATTTTCGCGCATTTGACCCGCCCCGACGCCGGTCCCAAATTGAGATCGTTCATGGCGACGAGGATGCGCCGCTGCGACGGCTTGAGCCCGTCGCGGGCATCGGGAAGCGCGCGGCTGACGATCACGCTCATGGCGTAAGTCAGGTAGCTATTGCGCATTTCGTCCTGAATGTCCAGCGGACGAATTCGCTCGCCGCCGCTACCGTTTCCGTCGGTTGACAAATGCAATGCTCCTGGCGAAAAAAACGCGAGAAACCCGCTTTCCGCGCGAGAAAACGGGCCTCATCTTTGAGCCAGAATTTTAGCGAATGCAGAGGCTGATGACAACGCACTCCCAGGGCAGGTAGCGGCGCATTTTGCGAGCGGATCGCGGTTTCGGGCGCCAAGCGCCGGCCTTGATGAACGGAGCGGCAAAGTTGCGGTTTTGATCCACCGCCGCTATTATCCGCCGCCATCGGAGATTCGCATGGCGTACGCTTGACTGTGACGTGCTCGCGAATGACCCGCTGCTGTTATGAGCGGCCATCGAAGACTCGCACCCCGATTAGGGGTGCCAGCCGGTAGCCGGGGGTCGAGCGCAGCGAAGACCCCCGGATTCGAACGGAAGAAGAGTCGCACCCCGAAAAGGGGTGCCAGCCGCGCGGGGTTCCTCTGCATCGCGTCAATCGAGGAATCGCTCTTCGAATTCAATTTCTGCGCGATGGAGCATTTCAATCAGCTCTTCGCGTCCATTCGCTGTCAAATCGAAGTTCCGTTCGCCTGGCACCCTTGCCAGGGTGCTGCCGATCGACGCTCTCTCTCCGGGGGTCTTCGCTATGCTCGACCCCCGGCTATTAGCTGGCAACCTTTCAGGTTGCCGGTGCATGTCCCATTTGGAGTGGGCGGGGCGGCGGCAGGCGTCGTGACGGCTCCGCCAGTCGCTACGTCCTGATCCTGTCCCGCGCGCGGCAGATGCACCGCGCTCAGTTGACTTTGAGGACGACCACGGTGCGATCGTCGGCTCCCTCGCCCCCCGCGGCATGCTGGTCGACCCGGCGCCAGATCGACTCCAGGATGCCGGACGCCGAATCCCCCGCACAATCGACGACGGTCGCTGAAATCCCTTCCCATCGAAACAACTGCTGCGCGTGCGATCGCGCTTCGCTGATGCCGTCGCTGTACAGAACCAATACGTCCCCCGATTGCAGCTCCAGCACCGAATGCTGGTAGTTCGCGTCGGAAACCACTCCCAAAAGAAGACCGTGCGACTCGAGAGTCGTCGCCTGGCCGGCGCGAATTAAAAGCGGCGCAGGATGCCCCGCGTTCGAGTACGTGAACGTTCGCCGCGCGGCATCGAACACGCCGTAGCACAGGCTCATGAACTGGTGCGAACGGGTGATGTGGCAGAGTGCGCCGTTCAGCCGCGACAGAAGCGCGGTCGTTTCGCCCGCTTCGGCCGGATGCGTCCGCACACCGCCGCGAACGGCCGACATGATCATCGCGGCGGGAATGCTGTTGCCCGAGGCGTCGCCGACGGCGATCGCCGTGCAATCGGGCGAGAGCGCCATCACCTCGCACAGATCGCCACCCAGCTCGTAGCAGCTTGTGCAACGGGCGGCCAGCTCGTATCGCGAATCGACGGGAAGGTCCCGCAGAGTGCTGTCGGGCTGCGTCTCGGAAGCGGCCTTCAAATCGCGGTTGATGCGCGCGTCGTGCTCGCTGCCGCGCAATAGTGCCGTGCGTTCCAGCACGGCGGCCATTTGCGCGGCAATCGACTGCAGCACGTGGATGTCGCGCTGATTGTAATTTTTGGCCCGCCGGTCGTAGACCCAAAGCGTGCCGAAGGGAACCGTTTCGGATTGCACCCCCACGCACAGCGACGTCCGCATCGCGGCGGGAAACAATGGATGCCCGCCGGGGCTCGTGGCCCGAACGATGACGGGTTCGTCGGCAAGCGCTCGCAAATCGAGCGATCCCGAGCGCAAGTTTCGATAGGGATGAGGCACGTCGTCGCGCGACAAGCGAAATACGGCCCTCAGCCTCAGCCGTTCGGTCGTCGAGTCCAGCAGAAAAAATGCCGCGCTCCACGAGGCCGTAAGCTGCGCCGCCGCCTTCAGAAGCTGCCCCAATCCAAAAGCCAGATCGTCCTGCGCGGGAACTGCCAAGCTAAGATTGAGAAGCGTCGAGACGTCCTTATTGCGCTGCTTGAGCTGGGCCGAGGCGCTCGCCAACCGGCCCAAGAGCTGCGCCAGCGATTCGGCCAGACCCGTGGCCTCGATGAAGTTGCTCGGGGCCGAATCGTCGTCGGGCGGCTCCAAGTGCAAAAAGCCAGCCGGACGGCTGCCATCGCTGATTTCGGCGAACCAGCAACACGCCGTCCGCGATTCAAGCTCCTCGCGTATTTCCTGAGCCGCGCGGTGAGCGGGCGTAAACTGCAACTGCCAGCCGGTGACCAGGCCGAATTGCCGACACAGCGAGGGAATCAGTTCTTGTGTTTCGACGGCAACGGTCGTCATGAAATCGAGATCAGGCTATGCGTTTGAAATACATCCGAAGAATACCGGTTGCTTTCTGCTCCATCGGACCAACGGCGGTGGCAATTTGAGCAAGACGCAAAGAGTGGGCATCAATTGAGGCATTTGACTGGTCAAATTGCCGACGATTCCGGGGCGTCCTCCCGCCAAGTTGTCACAACACGACCGCCCCACTTTTCCAGCATAAATTCCCGCCTTGGTGCATTTGGCTTCCCGTCATTACAATCCGCCCCCTGTTTGTGCCGGCAACAAGGCGAATGCTCGCGCTGTTGTCTGAACGTGTTCGCGATGGCGCGGCACTACTGTCCCTTCAGGCCCCGCTTTCTTGACATGACGATGCCGCAACTCGACTGGCTTCGCCGGATTCCTTGGACGCTTGTGGCCTGCGCTCTGATCCTCATGGGATTGGGGCTCTCGGGAATTGCACGCGGAGATGAATTGGCGCACGCCGGCGAATTCTTCAGCAAGCAGGCGGTATGGATCATCTTGGCGGTGCCGGCTCTGCTGCTTGCCACCCTGTTGCCTTACCGCACGCTGCGTCACCACAGTTACGCCTGGCTGTTCGCGAGCGTGATGCTCTTGGGAATCGTCTATTTCTTTCCGGCCAAATGGGGCTCGCGGCGCTGGATTCCCTTGGGATTCATGAATTTTCAACCGTCGGAATTGGCCAAGCTGGCGTGGATCCTGGCGCTCGCGCGCTATTTGATGTATCGCAAGAACTGTCGCCGCGTAACAGGGCTTGTCGTTCCCTTCGCGCTCACGCTCGTTCCCGTGGGCCTCATTCTCAAGGAACCCGACCTGGGGACATCGATGCTGTTTCTTCCCGTGCTGGCGGCCATGTTGTTCGTCGCCGGCGCCAGACTCAAACATTTGGCTCTGGTCGCATGCCTCGGCGCCGCGGTTTTGCCAATCTTCTGGTTGGCCATGTCGGCCGAGCAGAAGTCTCGCATTACGGCCCTCTTTCTGCAGCGGGACGGAGGCCCGGCTCCCACCGGAGACGGGTATCACCTGCATCAATCGAAGCAGGTGCTGGCGCTGGGCGGGGCGCTGGGCAGCCGGCTTACAGGAACCACCGTTGAGGATCCGCTTGCCTATCATCTGCCCGCCTGCCGCACCGACTTTGTGATCTGCATGATCGGCGAGCGGTGGGGGCTTTTGGGCACGATGGGCGCATTGGCTGTTTACCTCTTCGTTTTCGGCCGCGGACTCATTGTCGCCGCCTCGACGCGCGAACCGTTCGGCAAGCTCCTTGCCGTCGGTATCGTCACCCTTTTGGCCACGCAGACGATCGTCAACATCGGAATGACGGTGGGACTGGCGCCTGTGACCGGAGTCACGCTGCCATTCTTAAGTTACGGCGGCTCGAGTCTTCTCTTCAGCTCGGTGGCCTTGGGGCTGCTCATGAATGTCGCGATGCGGCCGGGGTATGAAATGTAGGCCGCGTCTGGCCTTCCCGCGTAGCATAGGCGTCTCGCCTGTGCGGCGCAATTCATGCCAAATGGACGCCGACGTTTGGCTGGCGCGACGTTCCTTCGTAGCCGAATTCGTGAGAATTCTTGACATTGCGGGCGTCGGAATTCTCACGAATTCCGCTACGCGTCCTCACGTCTCAGGTCTCAAGCCTCGGGTCTCATGACTGTGTCGATCTATCGGGCCGGCGCGGCGGTCGAAACTTTGACAGCCGATCAAACGCTCGACGGCGGCCCCACTCTCCCGGGCTTTCGTTGCTCGGTTTCCCGCATCTTTTCGGTTACCCGCCGCTGACACCCGGCGCGGCCGCCGCGCGCCCGTAAAAGTCATTCGCCGCAGCCACTCCGGCGCCGGCCGGGAACTTGCGCGCCGTTTTGCCCAGGCAGCGGTCGAGTGCAGCCAGTATCAAGAGCACGTTGCGCGGCGTGCTGGTTTCACCCATCAAACCGACGCGCCACGTTTTTCCCTTCATGGGCCCCAAGCCGCCCCCGATCTCGATGCCGAACTCGCTCAGAAGCTGCTGCCTGACTTTCAAATCATCGACGCCTTCGGGAATCAGCACGGCGTTCAGCATCGGAAGCTGGATCCCCTCGGCGACCGCCAGCGAAAGTCCCATCGCCGCGAGCCCCGCCTTGAGCGCCAGATGGTTTCGCGTGTGCCTGGCGAAACGGGCTTCCAGTCCTTCTTCGAGCGCAACGGCCAGCGCTTCGCGGAGCGCGTAATTCATGTTGACGGGGGCCGTGTGATGATAGGCCCGGTCCTGGCCCCAGTAATTTCGAACCATCGTCATGTCGAGGTACCAGCTCGCGACCTTGGTCTTGCGCGCCTCAATCGCGGCGACGGCCTTTGGGCTGAAAGTCACCGGCGCAAGACCGGGCGGACAACTCAGGCACTTTTGAGTGCCGCTGTAGACCGCGTCGAGCTGCCAGGCATCGACTTCAACCGGCGTTCCACCCAGCGACGTGACGGTATCGACCAGCAGCAACGCTCCGCCGGCATGCACGCTCTTGGAAATCTCCGGCAATGGCTGGAGCGCACCAGTCGACGTTTCGGCGTGTACAATGCCGACGACTTTTGGTTTCACCCGCTGGGCAGCCGCGCTGATTTCCTCGACCGAAAAGACCTCGCCGAATGGCCGCTCGATCGTGGTGACGAGCGCGCCGGCCCGAGCGGCAACGTCAGCCATCCGTCCGCCAAAAACGCCGTTGACGCAGACGAGCATTCGGTCGCCTGGCTCGATCAGGTTGACGACGCACGTTTCCATGCCGGCGCTTCCCGTTCCGCTGACGGCCAGCGTGAGGGCATTCTTCGTCTGAAACACTTGCCGCAGCATGGCCTGTGTTTCGTTCATCACCTGCAGGAAGTAGGGGTCGAGATGGCCGACGGTCGGCGCCCCGAGCGCCGCGAGCACTCTGGGGTGCGTGTCGCTGGGCCCCGGGCCCATGAGGATGCGGCGCGGCGGATTGAGCGCGGGGAAAGTGTGTTCAGGCATGTTGCTCGCGATCTTTAATTAACTGGCTGATCTGCTTGAATTCCGGAGTGCCGGAAACTTCACACCACTCGAACAGCACCGATTCGGATGTCACGATCGTCGCGCCGCCCGTCGCCATGCGGTCGAGCGCGATTTTCCAGTCGAGTTCCGTGCGGCTCGAGACGGCATCCGCCGCCACAAACACCTGGAACCCGGCCCCCAGTAGATCGAGAACCGTTTGAAGCACGCAGACGTGCGCTTCCATGCCGGCCACGACGATTTGGAAGCGATTGTCGGCCGCTTCGGCGGCGAGCCCCCAGGCGAGCGTTTCGGCACAACTGAAACGCAGTTTCTGAGCCGGCGCTTCGAGCAATTCGCCCAGTTGCGAAACCGTGGGCCCCAAGCCCTTGGGGTATTGCTCTGTCGAAAAAACAGGAACGCCGGCGATCCGCGCTCCCTGGATCAGCATCCGGCAGTTGGCGAGCATCCGATCAAGATGGACGATCTTGGGAACCAGTTTTTCCTGCACATCGACGATCAGCAATCGGCTCTCAGCACGTGAGAGCAGCTCCGGACTTCGCAGGTAGGGAACTTTTGCGTCGGACATCGGCTTCGTCATCTTTTCTAGCTCCGGCGAGCCAAGGGGTCAAACTACTTCCCTGTAAAATCTTTGCGTGCCGTGCAGATTAACGAAGCGGCGAATTGAAAGAAGAACCGCGGATTTCTTAGCCCGGCCTTCGGCCGGAACCAAATGATCTCGCGCTTTGCGGCGAATGTCGATGACGACGATCGCCCAATTTTCATGGGATCTCCGGCATACAACGGCCCGGCCTGAAGGGCCGAAAGAATCCAGCCCAGGGCAACGCCCTGGGAAAACGTCCCAAACGTTCGGCGTCGCCCTGAAGGGGGCGAAAGAGAAACGATCAATCCCGGTGGCGCCGCGAAAATGCACGAAGTCCTCCTGAAAATTCGAGCGCGCTGTTTTATTGCGCCCATTCAGGGCGACGGGGTTTTGGGGGGATGTGACCCCAGGGCGGTGCCCTGGGCTTTCATCTTGCAGCCCTTCAGGCGTCCCAAATCTTCCGTCAGTTTTTTCACTCATGCCGTCGTGCGCTACTCACCACATGAAATTCTTCGCGCGGCACGCAAATATGAACCGTATGCACCGCGGATACGCGCGGATAAACACCACGAGGGTCAATTTGTACATCCGCGCGTATCCGCGAAATCCGCGGTCATTTGTATTTTTGAATTGCTGTGGTTGCGGCCTTCGGCCGCGCTGGGTGTTTCGTGGTTTTTCTTTCTTCGCGTGTTTCGTCGATTCGCCCGAATTCCAGGCTTTCTTGAAGTCGTGCGTAAGGCGGCCGATCGCTGTTGCCCGGCGGTTTGGAAATCATTTGGCGGGAGTTGACAATCGGGGCTGAACGGCTATCATAACGTCACGCTTGCGGCAGATGACGCCGGCCACGAGTCCCGCGTTTTCAAAAAAGTGGATCACTGCGGGAGAGGTCTCGGCGGTCATCTGTTTGCGTGTTCTTTGGCAATTTGGTTGGAGAGCCCTGAGAAGGTCGGCG
>DATGKC010000261.1:0-4213 GCA_035294845.1 Planctomycetaceae bacterium
TCGGAAGGGCTCGCTTCTCTCGACAGCTCCCACGGTTGCCGTTGTCGCCGAACCGACCGATCTCGATATCATTGTGGCTCACCGCGGCGCTGTGCGCTGGAAGCTGAAAACGCGGGGCCGGGCCTGCCACAGCTCGCGCCCGAACGAAGGGGTCAACGCTATTTATAAAATGGCGCAGGTCCTTTTGTGCCTCGAACGCTACGCCGGCGAGCTGCCGCGCATGGTGGCTGCTCATCCGCTGTGCGGCTCGCCCACGCTTGTCGCAGGGCGGATTACCGGCGGGATCAGCGTCAATACGGTGCCCGATGAGTGCGCGATCGAAATCGACCGGCGCGTTATTCCAGGAGAAGACCCCGAGTCGGTGATTCCGCACGTCACGACGTATTTGCGCGAGCGATTGGATGTCGATTTCGAGATGCTGCCCCCCTGGCTCGATGGGGCCAGCCTTTCTGATCGAAACAATGGCCCCTGGGCCGATCGGCTGATGAAGGACATTGCCGCGGTTGCCGGACCGCGGCAAAAACTGGGCGCCTGGTACGGCACGAACGCCTCGAGAATCTCGGCGGCGGGCGTGCCCTCGGTCGTTTTCGGGCCCGGTTCAATCAACCAGGCGCACACGGTCGATGAATGGATCGACATCGGCGAATTGCGGCAGGCCAGCGAAATCTACTATCGGTTTTGCGCGGAGCAGTGAGGCAGCGGATCGCGGAAGAGATCATGACGCCGAGGCCCCCCGCTGTCGTTCAGGCAACCACCAGGTCAAACTGCGCAGGCTGAAGCCTGAGCTCCAGCCGGGGCGCCCGACAAGATATTGCCATCGCCGCCTTTGGCGGATAACATCAACGATCAGTGCGCCCAATTTGCTGCGGATTTTCGTCGATGGACGGCGCCTGTCCCATCGGCCGTACAAACACATCGGGCTCACTCATCGTCGTTGCGGGTCGCCGTTTTTCTGCGCCGGCTCGTCGTCGCATGCAGAATCGTTCTGCCAGCCCATCGCTCGAATTGAGGATTCGTTCATGAACACCCGGCCTAAATTCCTTTCGCGGAGCCTATTGGCCTGGCTCGTCATTTTGGCCGTCGGCTTTGCGATGATTCCCGCGATTCCACGAGCCCTGGCGCAGGACGATGCCGACGCCGAAGGCGATGCAGCCGATGAACCGGCTGCCAAAGGTCCGGCCAAGGAGGGCGGCGACGAGAAAACGGCGGCGCCTGACTCCGAGAAGAACTTTCTGATTTGGATCGCTGAGGTCTCGGGGATCATCGGCCTCGTGATTCTGTGCCTGTCGATTTACTTCGTGGCGACGGTCGTGCGTATGTACATGGAGCTGCGGATGGAAGTCTTCGCTCCCCCCGACATCATCGAAGAGTGCGAAAAATTATTGCAGGCCCGCGACTTCACGGGTCTCTACAAGCGGCTCAAGGCCGACAATTCGTTCTACAGCACCGTCGTCAGCGCGGGGATCGCCGAGCTTCCCAACGGCATTCCCGATGCGCGCGACGCGATGGAGCGGGTGGGCGAGGTGAACACCATCGCACTCGAAAAGAAAATCAGCATGCTGGCCGTCCTGGGAACATTGGGCCCCATGATCGGCCTGTTGGGGACTCTGAAAGGGATGATCGGCGCTTTTTCGGCAATCGCCATGTCGGACACGCAGTTGAAGGCCAGCCAGGTGGCCGGCAATATTTCCGAGGCGCTGGTGCTCACGTTCGAAGGGGTGGCCCTGTCGGTTCCGGCCATTTATTTCTTCGCCGTGTTCCGCAATCGGATTTCGGCCTACAGCGCGGCGACGATGCTCGATGCCGACGCTTTCGTCCGCCGGCTCTATGCCGCCATGAAGAAGCCGTCGGGCCAGGCGCCGGGGGCGGCTCAGACGGCCAGGACCTGAGCCAATCATGAATGGGGAAGCGCGAAAACATATCGCCCGCCGAGGGGCGTTTAGCGCCGGCGAACACAAGGAAATCCCATGAGCGCAGCATTGCACTCCGAAGATCAGGCGGATCCCAATCTGACGCCGATTCTCGATATGGTCTTTCAGTTGATCACATTTTTCATGCTGGTCATCAATTTCAAGGCCGCGTCGCTCGATATGTCGCTCAAGCTGCCGGTGATCGGCTCGGCCCGCCCCGTCGATACGCACGGCAACGAAGAGCTTTTGGTCCTCAACGTGAATCAGCAAGGCGAGATCATCATCTATGGCAGCGTGCGCGATGCCGAGAGCTACCTCGCGCGCGAGGCCGAGCTGGCCCGAGCCAAGCTCAAGGCCAAGGGCGAGAAAGTGGCGCCGGGGGGCGAATTGCCGATTATGGTCGTGGTTCGGGCCGACCAGTCGACGCCCTTCGAACTTCTCAACAAGGTGCTCACCGATTGCCAGAAGAACGGCTTTCGCAAGTTCGCCCTGCGGGCGATGAATCGTGAAAAGGAGGCCAGGTCATGAGTCGCAGACGCAAGAGACGGCGCGTGCAAGGCGACGTGGTGCTGAACCTGGCCGCCATGCTCGATATGGCCTTTCAGCTTCTGGCGTTCTTCATTTTGACGTTCAAGCCCTCGCCGATCGAAGGCCAGATCAATCTCAACCTCCCCCCGCCGGTGCCGATCAAACCCGAGACGCCCCAGGAATTGAAGAACGAAAACGAATCCGACGAAATGGGGGTGTCGGCGGCAAAGACTTTGACGATCACGATCGCCGCACGGCCGAACGGGGACGTCGCGTCATTGCGCGTGGCGCTGGCCGAGCCGATTCCCGGGCCGTTCGACGAGAACAAGCGGCGGCAGCTCGATCGCCATTTGAAACAAGTGTTCGCCATCGAGGGGGCGCCGTTCGATCAGGTGCTCCTACGCATCGGAAAGACCCTGAGTTACGGCGAGCTCATGAAAATCATCGACGTCTGTACGAGGCAGAAAATGGCCGACGGCACGCCGGTCAACAAGATCAGCTTTGTCGAGCTCGAGGAGAAGTGAGCCCTATGCCTGGCGAACCACGCTCCGGCATCGCTTCGCTCGTCCCAAAGGGCTACGGACTGCGGCTTTTGGCGATGCTGGGCACGTTGATTATTGTTGGGCTTACGATCTACAACATGCGCGGCGAAGCGCTGGGCTGGCGAGAGCCCGAGCGGCCCCAGGCGCAAGCGGCCGCCGATTCTCCCCCGCAGGCTGCCGCCGACTGGCAAGAAACGATCGTCCCCGGCCGGGCCGATGACGACCCCGCCGAGCAAGAAGAAATCAAAACGTTGTTCGATGCCGTCGGCGACGGCCAGGAGCTGAAGCCCTGGGACATGCCGGCCTACTGGCGGCTGATGCGGTGGGCCCGCTCCCGCTCGTTCGCCGAGCTCGAGCGACGCGCACAGCGAGACGTTCCCTTTACCAAGCTGTGGCAGGCCGCCGAAAAGCATCACGGCGACTTGATCAAGCTGCGGCTGCACCTTAAGCGCGTGTTGAAATGGGACGACAAAGACGTCGCGGCGAACTCGGCCGGCGTCAAGACGGTTTACGAACTGTGGGGAGTCACCGACGAATCGCAGGCCAACCTGTACTGCGTCGTGTGCAGCGAGCTTCCGCCCGGAATTCCCGTCGGCACCGATGTGCAGGCCGAAGCGGTTTTCGTGGGATATTTTCTCAAAGTCATGCGCTACCAGCCCGGTATGAACAAAGATCGGGGCGCCCCGCTTCTCATCGGCAGGGTGCGGCCGATCGCCGGTTCGCGGCACGCGGCCGCCCGGCATGCCGGGAACCTGACGACCATGCTGGCCGTGGGCGCGGGGATTTTATTCATCTCGGTGACGTTCGGTTCGCTGATCTGGCGGCTTACGAGACGCAGGCGACCGGCTTTTGCCGCGACCACCCAGACCGTGCGACCCGCCGCCGAGGTCGAACAGTGGCTCGAGAACTTCCCGGCTGACGAGGCGGGCTCAAATTCTCACCCAGACGAGCGGCCGGCAACGTAGCTGAATTCGTGAGAATTCAGCTACGCCAACTCCGGCGATTGCAGCCCGCCAGTAATTCTTTGTCCTCGATTTTTCCATTTCTCTTTAAGCGTGGATTTCCAAGGCCGGCCATTCCGCCGCGGCGGACAAGCAACGTCGTCAATCAAAAAAATGACCGGGCGAGTAGGAGAGGGGCAGCCCGATGCTGCCGCCTCTCCCCTCCTCAAACCGGACTGGCAGATTTCCCGCATCCGGCTTCCCCGAAAACATTCAGCGACAAGCGTGCACA
>DATGKC010000262.1:0-8810 GCA_035294845.1 Planctomycetaceae bacterium
GAATGCCGCCCGTCAGGATTGGCGTCATGCTACGGGCCAAACGCGCAAGTGGTCAAGAGAAGCAGCCCGCAATTGCCAGGCGCAGGATGATCCAGCCGGCGGCGATCGATTCGCCCAGATTGATTTTCGAAGCTCCATGACGGCGGTCTTCGAATACGATCGGCGTTTCCGCAAACCGGCAGCCGATGCGCCGACAACGGTAGAGAATCTCTTCCTGAATGGCATATCCTCGCGACACGAAACCGCCGAAGTCGAGCTCTCGCAATTTGGCGACGCGGTAGCAGCGGTAGGCGCCGCTGTTATCGCGGGTTTTGAGGCGCAAGAGGGCGCGGGCATACCAGTTGATCGCCCGGCTCATGAAGTGCCGCCGCAGTCCCCAACCGACGACGCCGCCGCCGACCACATAGCGAGAACCGATCGTCACATCGGCCTTATCGCTGGCGACAAGCAGGGCGGGAATGAATCGGGGATGATGGCTGAAATCAGCATCGAGATTGATCAGCAAATCGTAGTCGTGCTGGAGCGCAAACCGAAAACCCGCCAGCGTCGCGGTTCCCAGGCCGAGCTTGCCAGGGCGATGCAGCACGTGCATGCGGCTGTCCCTGGCAGCCCAGTCGTCGGCAACTTGGCCGGTTCCGTCGGGCGAATTGTCGTCGATCACCAGGATGTCGGCAGTTGGCGCGAATGTCCAGATTTCAGGAATGAGGGCCGCGATATTCTCGCGTTCGTTATAGGTGCAAAGAGTGACAAGCAACCGACCGGTCGCCATTATGCGCTAAACCTGATCGCCGCTCCCTGCCACAAGAGGCTGAACACATTCTGCGCCAACGGTCGCGGCTTCGGCTCTTCGGGGCCGTTCTTGGCGGGTGGCGCATCATCATCGTCGTCGGGGGGAGCGGGAACGGGGTCTTCGACCGGCGGCTGCGCCTGCTCGTCCATTTCTGCCTCGAGGAACGCCTTAGCATAGATCGGATTCGGGGAAAGCGCCATCGATGCTTCGAAAAACGGGCGCGATTTGTCGGGGTCATCGTTAAAGTGCAGCATGACTCCCATCAGAAACAGTCGATCGGGGTCGCGAATGTCCTCGCGGACCCAACCGGCCACTTTGTGCAGCACGGCGTTTTTCGACAGATTGTTGTCGCTGCCGAATAAATCGTCGAGTTGGGCGCCATGCCGCGGCCAATTGAGATCGAGCCGCATGGCCCGTTTCATCTCATCCACAGCCGAAGCATAGTTGGCCGTGGCGGCCAGGGCCATCGCCATGCGAAACCTCGCTTCGGCGCGCTTGGGGGCTGCGCTGACGGCCTGTTTGTAATGCCCGTAGGCTTGCAGGTAATTCTGCTTCCCGAACCATTCATCGCCCAGCGCCTGAGATCGGATGCTGCGGCGCTGCGCTTCCGGAGACAATTGATTCTTGAAAATCCTGACGTTTTCCTGAAGAGGCTGTTGCGGCGGACGTTGCCGCATTGGATTTCGGGTCGCCGGCGTGCGGAGCGCAGGTCCATCTCGCTGGGCCAACTGATGCTCGAGGCGCGCTTCGTCAATGACGGCTTGATCGAACGGATTGGGACCGGTCCAATAGTTCCTCGGCTGCCGCACGACCGGCGCCAGCGGAACGTAACTGTAATAAGGACCGAAATTCGGATAGCCATACGTCGTCGTCGCGTACGGAGTGCTGACGTAAGGCGTGTACCCGCCGAGCGGGCCGAAATACCAGTTCAGCCCGCCAAAGCCGAGGTTCGAAAAGCGATTGTACGTCCCGTAGCTGGGAAACGAAGGGCCCGATTCAACCGCGCCGCCGATGAAACGCCCACCGGAGGCATAACCCGTGCGCTGCCGACTTTGCGGCGCCGATCGATCGACGCCTTCAGCGCCAGGGGCGTGGTAAGGAGAAATCTGCTGAGCCCAAACCGAATTCGCCCAAAAGCCGGCCAATGCAAAAAACGCGCAATTCAACAATTCCTTCCGCACGGTCAGCCTCCCTTTCTGCCCTCGCGAGAAAGTGTGTCCCACAGTCGGACGAATCATGCGCATTTTGATTATCGAATGCAGATCTTGTCGCGTCAAGAAGAGCACGATCGAGAGAACCGGCGAATTCCGCGGCCGTTTGGGCCCGGTGTTGCATCCGTCATGCAAGTTGAAACCACCCGCAAGGCGTCCCGTCGGCCTCACCTGAGAATAACCGCCTTTCCCGACGCGATGCTCTTGGCCTCCAGGTGACACAGCTTGAGAGCATCTCGGGCCAAAACGCCCGAGAGTAGCGCAGGTTCTTTTCCCAGGCGCACGCCGTCCGCGGCCGCCTGCAATTCTGCGGTAAATGCCGCACACCATTCCGTTCCCCCCTTGAGCTTCGGATGCGAGACCTTGCCGTCGGCGGTGATGAGCGTGAGCGGCCGATTGAGAACCGGTTGGCCGCCGAGCGTATTGTACTCGTAGAGCAGGCTGGCCCGCTCGAGATTGATTTCGTAGCCATGTGCGAACGCCAGCCCGGGGGCGGAAATGCCTCCGCTGATGCAACTGACCGTCTTTTCGGAGTCGGCGTACAGATACTGCGTCGACAAGTACTGGGCGAATCCGCGCTCGAGGATGCCTCGGGAATAGACGGCTTTGGGCACCCCGCAGGTGAGCCCGATGAAGTGCGTGTCGTGAATGTGCAGATCAATTCCCGGCCCGCCGGTCTTGCGAAGGTCGGCCATGTCGCGCGACCAGTCGGGCTTCGAAATCACTCGACGAAAATGGGCCGAGCGGAGCTTGCCGTATGTCCCCGATCCCATGGCCTCGGCGGCGAATTTGAATTCCGGAAAGAATGGGAGCACATGGGCGACCATGAGCAGTCTTTTGGCCTTGGCCGCGGCGGCCACCATGCGGTCGGCCGCCTTGATTTCCAGGGCGATCGACTTTTCGACCAGCGTGTGCCTTCCGGCGGCCAGCGATGCCAGCACGACCTTTTCGTGCTGATCGGTCGGCAGACAAATATCGATGAGGTCGATGTCGGGATCGGCCAGGAGGGATTGGTAGTCGGCGAACTTTTTGACCTTCGAGAGATCGACATGGCCTCCGCGCGGACCGAAGTTGCCTTGTATGCTCGTCCAATCGCCGGCGAGCTTCTTGCGATCGCGCGTGGCGATCGCGGCGACGCGCGCGCCCTTGAGCTTGCGGGCCCCCTCAAAATGGGTCATGCCCATAAATCCGATGCCGATAATTCCGATTCGAATCATGTGCGTCGATCCTTTTACTTTCTGGAATGAACGGCGATGATGCCCGGAGGTCGATTGATTTGCAAGGATTTCCTGATCGCCGCACGCCAACCGCCCGCGAGTAAAAATCGAAAGGCGCTCATTTTGCCCGCGCACCGGAGCTTGTTAGACTGGGCATCTGTCTCTGTATCCCCTGACAACGGAGTGTCTATGAGCGATTCCCGTCCGTTTGTGCATTTGCACTGCCATTCGCATTACAGCCTGCTGGACGGCGCCAACCGGATTGACGACTTGGTGGCGAAAGCCAAACGGGAGGGGATGAACGCCCTGGCCATTACAGACCACGGGAACCTGTATGGGGCGCTCGAGTTTTACACCGCGGCGAAAGCCGCCGGCCTCAATCCCATCCTGGGCTACGAGGCTTACATCGCTCCGGGGGATCGCCGCCACAAAGAAGCGTCGAGAATGAAGGAGGCCAGCTTCCATCTGACCTTGCTGGCGAAAAACCGGCGGGGATTCCAAAACCTGATCAAGATGGCCTCGCAGGCGTTTCTCGAGGGCTTCTACTACAAACCGCGGATCGACAAGCAGCTTCTCGAACAATTCCACGACGGGGTCATTTGCCTGTCCGGTTGTGCCGCGGGCGAATTGTCTTCGCTGATCCTGGGAGACCGCCTGGCTGAGGCCCAAGAGGTGGTGGCCTGGTACCACAATTTATTCGGCGGCGATTATTACCTTGAAATCCAGAATGCCGGCCTGGAGATACAAAAATTGTGCGCCGACGGTACGAGCGAGCTGGCGCGCCGGATGGGCATTCCCCTGGTCGCCACCAATGACGCGCATTACCTCGATCAGGCCGACGCCGCCGCGCACGACGTGCTCTTGTGCGTGAACACGCACAGCCTGCGCAGCGACGTTCGGCGGATGAAAATGGATGGCGATCAGTTTTTCGTGCGCACGCCGGCGCAAATGTACGACGCCTTCCCGGGCCACGCAGACGCTGTGGCGCGCACTCAGGAAATCGCCGACCAGGTGCACATCGATCTCGATCTCAAGAAGCGGCATTTTCCCGTCTTCTCGCCGCCGCAGGGAAAGACCGACGCCGAATACCTTAGAGAAAAGTGTCTGGAAGGCCTCCGATGGCGCTACGGCGAAGCGCCCTCGAAGGAAGCGCTCGAACGGCTGGAATATGAGCTGTCGGTCATCAATCGCATGGGATTCGCCAGCTATTTTCTCATAGTCTGGGACTTCGCCCGCTTCGCCCGCGAGAACGGAATTCCGGCGCTGGCGCGGGGTTCGGCGTGCGGGGCCATCGTTGCTTATGTGCTGGGCCTCAGCAACGTCTGTCCCTTGAAATACGACTTGCTGTTCGAGCGATTTCTCGATCCCAGTCGGGCCGAGGCGCCCGATATCGACATCGATTTTTGCCGCGACCGACGTGAAAAAGTCCTGAATTACGTGAAAGAAAAGTACGGCGAGGCGAACGTGGCGCAGATCGGCACATTCGGCACGCTGGGGGCCAAGGCGGTAATCCGCGACGTGGCTCGGGCGCTGGCCATGCCGCTCGATCGCGCCGACGAGGTCGCCAAATTCGTCCCCGCCGGTCCAGCCGTCGACTTGGCGTCTGCTCTCGATGAAAGCGCCGATCTGAAGTCGGCTTATGAGCAGGACCCGGCGGTGCGCGAGGTGATCGACTTCGGCCTCAAACTCGAGGGCTTGGCCAAAAGCGCGGGGACGCACGCGGCGGGCGTGGTGATTGCCGACGAGCCGCTCACCAACTACGTCCCCCTGCAGCGCATCACGGGCAAAGACGACATCATTACGCAGTGGCCGATGGCCGGCGTCGAGAAGGCCGGATTGCTCAAAATGGACTTTCTGGGCCTGAGGAACCTGACGATTCTCGACAAGGCGGTCGAGAACGTGAAAAAGCTGCGCCGCATCGAACTCGATCCGCTCAATTTTCCCCTCGACGACAAGGAGACATTCGCCCTGCTGCAGCGCGGCGAAACCAAGGGCATTTTTCAGTTGGAGGGGGGCGGCATTCGCGACCTGCTCACCAAAATGAAGCCCGACGCCTTCAACGACATCATCGCCACTTCGGCTCTCTACCGGCCCGGCCCCCTCGAAGGCGGCATGGTGATGACCTACGTCAACGTCAAACACGGCGTCGAGCCCGCTCCCAAGCTGCACCCGGTCGTCGATGAGATATTGAAAGAAACCTATGGCGTGATGGTGTACCAGGAACAGGTGATGCGCATCCTGAACCGCCTGGGCGGCGTCGAGCTGTCGAAAGCCTACGCCTGCATCAAGGCGATCAGCAAGAAGAAGGCCGAAACGATCGAAAAAAACCGCGTCGAGTTCATTAACGGCGCCCAGGAGCGCGGAATGCCGCAGGCCGAGGCCGCGCAACTCTTCGGCCTCATAGAGAAGTTCGCCGGCTATGGTTTCAACAAGTCGCATTCGACCGCTTATGCGGCGATTGCCTACCAGACGGCGTACTTGAAAGCGCATTACCCGGTGGATTTCATGGCGGCGCTGTTGTCGTGCGGCATGGAAGACACCGACCGCATTGCCGAACACGTCGATGACTGCCGGCGGATGAAGATCGCCGTGCTTCCCCCGGACGTCAATCAATCGGAAGTCGAGTTCGGAGTGGCGGGCGAAAAGCTGACATTTGGGCTGGCGGCGGTCAAAGGAGTCGGCGAGCAGGCCGTGGCGGCGATCGTCCGCGAACGAATCTTGGCTGGGCCGTTTAAAGACATTTTCGATCTCTGCGAGCGCGTCGATCCCAAGCAGCTCACCAAGGGCGTTCTCGAGATCCTGATCAAAGCCGGGGCTCTCGATTCGTTCGGTCCCGAGCGCAACCAACTTCTCGCGCTGGCCGACCGCGCCGTCCAAAACGCCGTCTCGAAGCTGCGCGACAAGCAGGCGGGTCAGAAGTGCTTGTTCGGCGGCGATGACGAGCGACCGTCGGCCGCGGCGACCTCGATCTCCCTTCCCGACGTTCCCGCGATGACGCCCAGCCAGAAGCTGGCCTCTGAAAAAGAAGTGTTCGGATTCTATCTCACGTCGCATCCTCTCGCCGAACATGCTTCCAAATTGCAACTCTTCGCGACGCATACGACGGCTGATCTCGCGCCGCTGGCCGACAGGGCCGAAGTGCGGCTGGGGGGGATGATTTCGGCGATCAAGCGCACGAACACGAAAAAGCCGAGCCGCAACGGCCACACCAAATACGCCAATTTCGACTTCGAGGACGTGCGGGGAACGGTTCGCTGCATCATGTGGCCCGAAGACTACGCGCGCCTGGGCGAGCGCGTGAAGCCCGAGACGATCTGCTTCATCGAGGGGACGGTCGACCGCCGCGGGCGCGAGCCGAACGTCGTCGTCAACAACCTCTTCACGCTCGACGAGGCGGCCAAGAAATTCACCGACAAGGTGGCCATCAAGTTTCAGCGCGGATTGCACGGCGAAGCCGATATCGATCGCGCGGGCGAAATCCTCCGCCGGCACCCCGGCCGCTGCGATGTGGCGATCGTCGTTGAATCGTTCGACGATCAGAACCCCACCGTGCGTCTGAAATATCTTCTGGCCCCGTCGTCGGCTTTTAAGGCCGCCGCCAACGCTGAGCTCGCGGCCGAGCTTGAGCAAGTTTTGGGGGCGGGAAACGTGCAGTTTCTATCGACGCAGAAGCGCAAGCCCGCAAACGGCAATGGCAAGGGAAACGGCCACAGCCGACGGCACGCGACCAATGGCGACGATTCCTGAGCGCGACGGCGTGCCGCGTGCGGCGATTTTGTCGAGCGCCGATCAGCGGCGCTTGCGCGTCGCAGGCGCCACAAGCTCCGTCAACGCACGATGCGCCGATTTTAGGATGCAATTCCACTTCGCGGCGGCGGCCGATTCCCCACAGCGCGTGCAACAAGCCGCTGTCGCGGACGTAAATCTTGGGCGACTTGACCTGGCGCTTCCGCATGTTCTCGAACCACGGCGGCAATTGCCGCACCATGAACATCCCCGCCAAGAGATCCAAATATCTCCGTACGGTCGTTTCGTTGACGCCCAGCGCGCGCGCCAGCTCGGCGGCGTTCCAGATCTGGCCGTGATAGTGCGCGACCATGTTCCACAACCTCTGCAGAGCCGTCGCCGGGATATGAATTCCCAACATCGGCACTTCGCGCTCCAAAAACGTCTGCACGAACTGCCGGCGCCAAATGAGCGAATCGCGATCGCTTCGCGCGGTGTAGGCCAGAGGCATTCCGCCGCGCAGCCAATGCCGGCCGACGAACTGACTTCCAAGATCGGCCAGCCGAAAGCCCTCCAGAGGGACCGTTTCGATCCGTCCCGCGAGCGTTTCGGAGGATTGCCTCAACAAGTCCGGCGAGGCGCTTCCCAAAATCAGAAATCGCGCGGGGGCGGGTCGGCGATCTGCCAGCACGCGCAAAAGTGGGAACAGCTCCGCGCGGCGCTGGATCTCATCGATCACCACCAGTCCCCGCAAGGGACGCAGTGCCAGATCGGGCTGTGAAAGGCGCGCCAGGCTGGCCGGGTCTTCGAGGTCGAAATAATTGATGGAGTCGGCATCGACAAATTGTCGGGCCAGCGTGGTCTTTCCGCATTGCCGCGGCCCCAAAAGGGCGACGACGCGGCTGGCGTCGCAGCGCCTCGCGCACGCGCCGTTCGTCCTGAATCCGGTGGACCATGCTGCCATTCTACTACATTGAAAATCCGGTAAGCAATGCAGGATTTTCAAGATGGCGCGGCGGCGAGGCGATTCTGCAAATCCGCGCAAATCCACACTGCAATCCTTCAATTTTTCTTTCGCGCCGCGCAAATTGTTAAGCCGGCGAAAGGAAAGAAGGACCGCGGATTTTGCGGGGATAAACGCCACGAGGGTCAATTTGTACATCCGCGCGTATCCGCAGTTATCACAAGTGGGAGGCGATGGCCGAAGCATGCGGCGCGCGTTGAAGCGGCGTCCGTCGCGACGCTCATCCCCTCACCCCCGGCCCCTCTCCCCCAAGGGAGAGGGGAGAAGGACTGCCGCCAAGCCGCGAGATCATTTGGTTCCGGCCGCAGGCCGGGCTAAGAAATCCGCGGTTTTTTTTCTGTCATCAAGAAAATTGGCGGCAAAAAGATGATCGGCGGATCGCGTCGTCATTTGACGAGTCGTCCGCTCTTGTCGCCCGCGCCGAGCCGGCATATGCTTAATTTGGTGGACGGATTCAACGGGAAGCAGGACGAAACGATGAAACGCAGAGAATTTCTCGCCGCTCTGGCCGCCGCGGCTTTATCCGGTCTGCCAAAGACCCATGCCGGGCGAATCGACCCCAAGACGAAAGCCGCGGTTGCCCGAGCGCTCGACTGGTTGGCTCGCGAACAGAAGCGGCAAGGCTATTGGGAAGCCAATCAGATGCAGTATCGCGTGGCCATGACGGCCCTCGCCGGGAATGCCATGGCCTGCGAGGGATCGACGACGACGCGCGGCAAGTACGCCCGCAACATCCGTCTGGCGGTCGACTATCTTGTTGATCTGGCCGAGCCCGGCGGGGGCACCACTCCCAACGGCCTCATCGGCTACAAAAACGATTACCACTACATGTACGGGCACGG
>DATGKC010000263.1:0-8586 GCA_035294845.1 Planctomycetaceae bacterium
CGTCGCCGAGGATGAATACAAAACCGAAGAGTCGCTTCCCGCCTTTGCGGCGAGGCACTTGGGCAAGGAGTTTCGCGCCCAGTTCATTTTCGGCAGCGAAACCGATCGCAACGATCTGCCGGGACTGGCACAGATCGATGACGCCGACGTGCTGTTCGTCAGCGTGCGCAGGCGCGTGCTGCCGAAAGCGCAACTCGATCGCATCCGGAAGTTCATTGCGGCGGGCAAACCGGTCGTGGGCATCCGCACGGCCAGCCACGCTTTTTCGCTGCGCGCCGGCGTGCCCGCGGTGGAAGGCTGCGAAGCCTGGCCGCTGTTCGATCCCGAAGTTCTGGGCGGCCATTACACGGGCCACCACGGCGAAGGGCCGGCCGTTCGCATCAGCGCTGCCGGCGGCGCCGTGGAAAGCGCGTTGCTCGCAGGCATCGACGTCGCGCAACTGGCCGGCCGCGGGACGCTCTACCAGGTGAGCCCGCTGGCCGACTCGGCGCGACCATTGCTCATCGGCCAGATTCCGGACCAACCGGCCGAGCCGATCGCCTGGACGAACACGAACAAATTCGGCGGCCGCGTGTTTTACACGTCCTTGGGCCACGTCGACGATTTCAAGCAGGACGAGTTCAACAAGCTGCTCGTCAACGCCTTGCGGTGGGCCAGCAGCGCGAAATGACGGCCCGGCACTTTCCGCCCGCCGCTGGAGTTCAGCCTTCAGGCTGCGCAATTTGACCGGGTCGTGCGCGCTGGTTGTCATGGTGGCGTGAGCGAGATCGTGCTCAACGCCAAGCCGGGCAGGCTGAAGCCTGAACTCCAGCAGCGCCAGTTGGAGTTCAGCCTTCAGGCTGCGCAATTTGACCTCGTGGTTCGCGCCGGTTGTCATGGTGGCGTGAGCGAAATGTGGTCCATGCCAAGCTGGGCAGGCTAAAGCCTGAACTCCAGCAGCCGAACTCCAACGGCTGAATTCTGGCGCGCTCAGCTACGGTGCCGCACGAGCCGCGATTCGTAATCGACGACGACGTGCTTTTTGCCCTTCGACGCGACCTGGTGCCCCTCGGCTTCCAGCAGCGACTTGAGTCTGGGGATGCCGCCGGGGTATTTCGGGTTGAGCTCGCCGGTCGCTTTGAGCGTCCGCCAGTACGGCGTGATCTCGGTTTCGCCGGCGGCGGCCGCTTCTTCGGCGGCGTGAGCGGCGATCCAGGCGAAGATGCCGGTCGTGATCGGGCAGGCGATCGTCGCTTTGTGCTTTTTGGCGATGAGCTGGCGGATTTCATTGATCGTGATCAATTTTCCCGCCGGAATTTTCCGCATGATGGCATCGACCTCGCGCGGGGCGGCAATCGCCACGGTCCCTTTGCCCCAGCGTTTCGTCATGCGGCCGGTGATCGTGACGACCTTGGGAAGGTCTTTGTCGTCCGCCAGTTTTTCGCGCCAGGTTTTTCGCTTGCGCATGAGATTTGGCCCGTCATGGGAATAAAAAGGCTCGACATGATCCTACCGGGCCGGCGCAAGAATTGGTACAGTCGGGTTCCCGCCGCAGGCTTTGCCCGTCGGCCCTTGCTCAAGAACCAATGACCGATTCAAACCGCGCCGCTCTGATGGAACCCAGACTCGAGGTCGGCCGCGCTCGACGCGCGCGGGCCCTAGGCTTGGCAGCTCTGGTGCTGGCGTTTTTTGTGAAATCCTCGTGCGCCGACGATGGCCCATTGCCGCCGGCCGAGGCCGCCACGCGGTTTGTGATTCACGAAGACCTGGAGCTCGAGCAGGCGCTGGCCGAACCCATCGTGCGGCAGCCCGTATTCCTCAATTTCGACGAGCGCGGGCGGATGTGGGTGGTGCAATATATTCAGTACCCGAATCCGGCGGGACTGGAGATGATCAGCCGCGATAAATTCTGGCGTGCCGTTTATGACAAGGTGCCTCAGCCGCCCCCCCTGGGCGAGCGCGGGCTCGACAAGATTACGATTCACGAAGACACCGACGGCGACGGCAAGTTCGATCGGCACAAGACGTTTGTGGAAGGCCTCAACATTGCCACCGCCTGCGTCAAAGGGCGGGGCGGAGTCTGGGTGCTCAATCCGCCGTACCTTTTGTTTTATCCCGATGCCGATAACGACGACGTTCCCGACGGCGATCCGGTGGTGCACCTGGCGGGATTCGGCATGGAGGACACGCATTCGGTCGTCAACAGCCTCTGCTGGGGTCCCGACGGCTGGCTGTATGCGGCCCAGGGAAGCACCGTCACCGGTCACGTGAAGCGGCCCGGCATCGACAAGCAGCCGGTTCACTCGATGGGGCAGCTCATTTGGCGCTACCACCCCGAGACGAAGCGCTACGAGATTTTCGCCGAGGGGGGCGGCAACGCCTTCGGCGTCGAAATCGACGCGAAGGGGCGCATCTTTTCGGGACACAACGGCGGCGACACCCGCGGCTTTCATTACGCGCAAGGCGCCTATTTGCAAAAGGGTTTTGCCAAGCACGGCCCGCTGTCGAACCCGTACGCATTCGGGTACTTCCCGGCCATGAAGCATCACAACGTGCCGCGCTTCACGCATACGTTTTTGATCTACGGCGGCAACAGCCTCCCCGAGCGCTATCGCGGCAAATTGTTCGGCGTGGCGACGCTTCTGAGCCACGTGGTCTACAGCGACATCGAGCTGGATGGCGCGTCTTTCAAGACGAGCGACCTGGGGCATCCCGTCACGACGACCGACACGTGGTTTCGGCCCGTCGACATCAAGGCCGGTCCCGACGGCGCGCTGTACATTGCCGACTGGTACGATCGGCAAACGAATCACTATCGCAACCACGAAGGGCAAATCGACACGAGCAACGGCCGGATTTACCGTCTGGCCGCCAAGGGGGCGGGGCGTTTGCCCTCGTTCGACCTCGCTCGACATTCGACCCCTGAGCTCATCGCCCTGCTCGAGCATCCCGACAAATGGCATCGGCAAACGGCGCTGCGGATTTTGGGCGACCGCAAAGACGCATCGGCCATTGGCCCATTGCGAGACAGGCTCGATGCGGCGACCGGGCAAACCGCGCTCGAAACCCTGTGGGCGCTCAACCTGAGCGGCGGGTTCAACGAAGAGGTCGGCGCCAAATTGCTCGACCACACCGATCCCTATGTGAGGCTGTGGGCCGTTCGCCTGCTGGGAGATGCAAATGTCGTTTCAGCGAAGACAGCCCTCAAGATCGCGCAGCGAGCGCTGAGCGAGACGCATGTCGAGGTTCGCAGCCAGCTCGCGTCGACGGCCCGGCGTCTGCCGGCCGGCTCGGGCCTGGCGATTGTTGCCGACCTATTAGTCCACGATGAAGATGCCGACGATATTCATCTGCCTCTTTTGTTGTGGTGGGCCATTGAAGCCCGCTGCGAGACCGACCGCGAATTGGTGTTGTCGCTCTTTTCAGACCCCGGACTGTGGACGCGGCGTATCGTGGCCGAGCAGATTCTGCCCCGGCTCATGCAGCGTTTCGCCGCAAGCGGGCATCGCAAAGACCTCTTGATCTGTGCGCGGCTGCTGGCGATGTCGCCCGACAAAGCCGCGACTTCGCAATTAATGAAGGGCTTCGAAGAGGCGTTCCGGGGACGCACGCTCTCGGGCATTCCCGACGAGCTGGCCAAAGCACTCGAGCAATGGGGAGGTGAGTCGGATGTGTTGGCGCTGCGGCGCGGCCGCGCCGACGCGATTGACCGGAGCCTGAAGTTCATCGGCGACAACAAGGCCGACGTCAATAAACGGGTGCAATTGATCCAGGCATTCGGAGAAATTCAAGAACCAAAGTGCGTGCCGGCACTCCTCAAGCTGGTGAGGGAGTCGCGCGACGACGTTCTGCGGATGGCGGCGCTTTCGGCCCTGGCGTTTTACAACGACGCCGTGATCGGGCCCGAGATCATACGCGCGTGGGGCAACCTGACCGATGACGTGCGGCAAGTGGCCTTGTCGATATTGGCCAGCCGCAAGGCATGGGCGCTCGAATTGCTGACCGCCGTGAACACCAACCGCATCGATCGCGGCGCGGTTTCGACCGATGTCGTGCGGCGGATGACCGCCTACCGCGACGACCGCATCGCGCAGCTCATATCGCGTCATTTCGGTTCGGTTGAGGGTGCCACGACGGCCGAAATGCAACACGAGATCGAGCGGCTCGCGAAAGTCCTCAAATCCGAAGCGGGCGATCCGTACCTGGGCAAAAAGCTGTTCACCGCTCAATGTGCGAAGTGCCACACGCTCTTCGGTCAGGGCGGCCAGATCGGCCCCGATCTCACCACGTTCAAGCGCGACGACGTCGATAACATGCTGCTGAGCGTCGTCAATCCCAGCGCCGAGATTCGCGAAGGCTTCGAGACGCTTTTAGTGGTGACCGACGACGGACGGACGGCCAGCGGATTTCTCATCGATCGCGACAGCCAGGTCCTGGTGCTGCGCGGCAGCGACGGGCAGAGCACGACGATTGCGCAGAATAAGATTGAAGAGACTCTGCCGCAGCGCAAGTCGATGATGCCCGAGGGGCTGCTCAAAGATTACAGCGATCAGCAGGTGCGAAATCTGTTCGCCTACCTGCGAAGCACGCAGCCGCTGAACGAGTAGCGCGTCATGGGGCGTCGCGGCGCACCGTTTCGAGCGAGAAGGCGGGGAGGCAAATGGCGATGTATTCAGCCCCTTCCGGTTCCGGCGTCCCGTACTGAATCCATTCGCCGCGGCGGGCAACAACCGCCTGCCCGGCCCGCACGTCGAGCGTTCCGTCGCGGTGAATGACCCGCACCATCCCGGAAAGGACGAGCGTGTATTCGTCGAATTCGGGAGTCTGGCCCGGCTCCAGCCAGCCGCCGGGGCTTTTCATGTGGGCGATGCTCAGCTCATCGGTTTTCGAATTCACTCGTCCAATGAATTCCTGAATGATCTTGGGCTTGTTGCCGGCCGCCGTAATGCGGGTGGGACTGGAAATCAGCGTGGGCATGTGCAATCTCGCTCGCTGGAGAATTTTTTTGTGTGGTTCGTACTACTTCCCTGTAGAATCTTTGCGTGCCGCGAAGATTCTTAAGGTGGCGAATGGAAAGAAGAACCGCGGATTTCGCGGATACGCGCGGATAAATACCATGTGGGTCAATCTGTACATCCACGCGTATCCGCAATGCAAACGGTTCATATTCGCCACGGCACGAAAGAGGACAAGAAATCATTGGGTGCCCAGAAAGACCGCGGATTTCGCGGATACGCGCGGATGAGCACTACGGGGGTCAATCTGCAAATCCGCGCGTATCCGCGAAATCCGCGGTCATCTGTCTTTTTTATCGCTCCGCTCGCAATTTTCGGCCACGATCGTCGCATTGCGCACCAAGCCCTCTCGACCGGGACGCGAGAGAGCCGTGCCCTGAAATCGACCGGCAAATTCTTGTTCCGTCAGCGTGAGGTAATCGGCCGCGTCGGGGCGAATCAAGTCTGAGCGCGGCTGAAAGGCCGGCTCCTCGGTGACAAGCGCTTTGCGGTTCCAGGGACAAACCTCCTGGCAGATATCGCAACCGAACAGCCAGTCGCCGATTCCCGCGCGGAGCTCTTCGGGAATCGGGCCCCGGTGCTCGATCGTCAAATAGGAGATGCAGCGGCGGGCATCGAGCACGTAGGGCTCGACGAACGCCCCGGTAGGACAGGCATCAAGGCACTTCGTACAGGCGCCGCAGTGCGAAGCGGCGTGGGGCTGATCGTAAGGCAGCTCGAGGTCGGTCAGGAGTCCCGCCAGAAAGAACCAGCTTCCCATTCGCTTATTGATGAGCATCGTGTTTTTGCCGAACCAACCCAGCCCCGCCAGACGCGCAAAGTCGCGTTCCAGCAAGGGGGCCGTGTCGACGACTCCGCGCACCTTGCAACCGGGAGATTCGCGGCGTAGGAAATCGGCGAGCTGCCGCAGTTTCCCGCGGATCACATCGTGATAGTCGGCGCTTCCCTGGGCATAGCGGGCTACGCGTGCGGGGATGATCGGCGCAGGCCCATGCTCGATAACCGGTGCCTTTGCCGAGCGAACCGGCTCGTCGCGGCGGCGAGCGGTTGCCTCTCCCGGCTGCGTATTGTAGTTGAGACCCAGCATGATCACGCTGCGGACGCCGTCAAGCACGTGCCGCGGATGTGAGTATGCCTCTTCGCGCCGCTCGATGTATTCCATCTGGCCGGCAAAACCGCGCTCGACCCAATCGACGAAATCATGGAGTCCGGTCGGCGTCACCGCCGGCGCGATGCCCACCAGCTCGAACCCGAGGCACGCGGCTTCATTCTTGACGGCAACGCCGAGCGGCGAACCGCCGGGCGTGGCTTCGTCGGATTCGATCCGACCTGCGGGACGATTCATCGATTCTTCGTTTCGCCAATGCTTTGGAATTCTCGGCTCGGCCTTGCCGCCGCGGCGGGCAACTCCGAGAATTCACCTGTTGCGGCAATCATAGTCGAGCGGCACGCCAGGCGACATCAACGGCGCCGGTGACAGCCGTATCGAACGGTTGCATCGGGCCTTCGTGGCGCGCAAGTCCGATGCGGGAACTTCGTCGATGCTTTCTTCCAATCATGTGGCGTTCAAAGAATGGGCCGCCGTTTGCGCGGCGCTGGGCGACGGATGGCAAACGCTCATCGTGCGCAAAGGAGGTCTTCACGAAGGGGGCGAGGGGTTTCGCGTGGCGCACCGCGAATTCTGGCTCTTCCCGACATACGCGCACGAGGCGGCGGCGGCGCTCGACGAAACAGCGGTATCCCTGGTCGATCGCGCTCTGTCCGAGCGGCCGCCGTCCGGATCGCTGCGGTTCGCGCATTATGCCGTGGTCAGCGACGTGTTCGACGTCCGCGACGAGGCAGCGCTGCCGCGGCTGGCCGGCCTGCACGTCTGGTCGGCTCGCACGATCGACGAACGGTTTCACTACCGCGAGCCGCGATTGTTCGTGTTGATCGTGCGAATCTACGCGCTCGCCGAGGGCCATCTCATTCCCGATTCGGTGCACTTTGCCGGTTGCCGATCGTGGGTGGAATTGCCCGTGGAACTTTCAACCGCAGGGTTGATTCCCGTGCTGAGCGATTCCGAGTTCGCCCGCCGGCAGCGACAAATCGAGCTGGCTCTATCTGCCGATCGACAACAAAGGACGACGTGAGGCGCGAGATCGAAAAAAAACTTTCAAAATAGGCTTTCCTCGATTTGCGATTTCTGTTTAGAATCGAAGGCGGTTATGCATACGGTTCATATGTAGATACGCGAATCATTTCGGCTTTGTCACGTCTTCAGAAGGACGGAGTTTCCATGTTACACTTCTCGTGCGATCTGTGCGGGCAGCCTTTGGATGATCGGCGATACGTGGTGAGGACGGAAATTTTCCCGGCCTTCGATCCTGAAGACATTTCTGAAGCCGATCTGGATGCCGACCATCTGCAAGAGGTCGCCGAGGAAATCCACGAGATGGAGCTGACCGGCGCCGAACTGGAAGACTGCAACTCGAAGACGTTTCGCTTCGACCTGTGCCCTCGCTGCCACGCCAAGTACCTCAAAGACCCGCTGGGTCGCGAAGCGCTGCGCCGGCTTAACTTCAGCGAGAATTAGAGCCCTTTGTGAGGCGTGCGCGGCGATTTCCGCTTCCGCGACGCACCGTTGCGGTCCGCACGGCAGTGGCTTTGATTTTGCTCGGGCTTGCGGCCTGGCAATTCTTCGTCGTCGGCGAGCCCGATCGTCCGGCGCCTCTCGAACCGGGCGCCATCGTGCTGGTCGAGCGCGTGATCGACGGCGACACGCTGCTTTTGGCCGATCAGACGCGCATCCGCCTGCTCGGCGTCGATACGCCCGAGACGAAGCGGCCCGACTCGCCCATTGAGCCCTTCGGTCCCGAGGCCTACGCATTCACGCGGCTGCACGTCGAGGGACGTCTCGTGCGCCTCGAATTCGATAAAGAGCGTTACGATCGGTACGGGCGCGTGCTGGCCTACGTCTATCTCGGCGACTGGTTCTTGAATGAAGAATTGATCCGGGCGGGAATGGGCCGCGCCATCACCGGTTATCCTTTCAGCGAGTCCATGAAACGCCGCTTTCGCAAGGCGCAAGCCGCCGCTCAGGAATCGCATGTGGGGATTTGGAGTCAGGGAAAGCGCGCCGACGAATCACCGCGGAGGAAATTTTAGATTGGCCATTGCAAATTACAAATTGAAGATTGAAGTGGCGCGCACCGCCGGCCGGGTCACCCGACCGTGGGCGGCCAATTCGGGTGGCCCGTCCGTCCCGAAGGGCGGGCGGGTTCCGCAGGAACACGAGGCCGCGCCATTCGCGCTCCTGGCAGGATGATCTTTCGCCAATCCTGCGGCCCCGCGCGCTGCCAATTTGCGATTGCGTGAAGCGTAGCCGAGTTGAACCGGGGTGCCGCGATCAGGAAACGAACGCACAAGGCGCGGCCTCTTGTCGCTGCGCGACCCGGCCGGTGCTGCGCACACGGCCTGATTTCATGAAAGAGTGGTCCTCCTGGATACTGCATGTAGACGGCGTATCCCGTTGTGAGGATCGCCAATGTTCAGTTCATGAGACCAGGAGGACCACGTTATGTTGTACACAGGCATTGACCAGCACAGCAAG